>NZ_JAHLZB010000024.1:0-278868 GCF_025128255.1 Synechococcus sp. CS-205 | reverse complement strand
TCTGATCATTCGGCTGCGGGATAACTATCCCGCCTTTAAGTCATGGATGTCAGTCATCAGGCGGATCTGCACGTGCAGAGGATGAGCATGTGGCTTCTCAAGACAGCATGGGTAGTGGCAATATTTCGAGGTGCCCATAAGCATCCATGGATCAGAGGCCCAAAGTTTCACCGCGAGGCTTTCGAGGCTTCTCCCAAGAGTCCTTTGCAAGAAATTGCTCAAGATAATCCAGCGGACTTGCTCGCAGCGAAGAGCTCGAGATTATAATGAGCAGCAAGGCGAGTCCAAACAGGTTAATTGCAATCATAGATCCAAAGCCAATCAGAACCAGTGAAACGATTGACGCCCAACCTGGGAACACTTCGATCAACCCCGTAAATCGTATTAAGCCGGCAATAAATACTCCTATCAGCACCATACCCAAGCCCAGCAAGACAAACATCATAAGGCGTACGGCTATTTTATCTCCAAACACCGTGTAGGCGCGAAAGCCATGCAAGACCAGGGACGAATACCCTCCCATCCGCGATTCTCCGCTATAACGCTTGCGGCGATCAGACGAAATCTTCCTGAATGGCATCCTGGAGTGCAGAACGGAAGCCGCAATGTGGACAGTTGTTTCCGGCTTTCTTGTGAGAATCTTCAGCGCAGCTGGACGAAAACAAATAAAGTTACCATAGTCGATGGATGTACCGATAAGTAAAGACGAGAAGGACTTGTAGGCTTTATAGCCCATTCTAAACAGAAGCCTCTCCATTCTCACCCTCCTCCTGGCTACGCAAGCGAGAGAAGACGGGGAATCATTACTCAGGGTTTCGATCATTCTGATGATGTCAGATGGATTATCCTCACCATCTGCATCAATGGTCACGATGTATTGATAGTCATCAAGCTCAGGCAAGAGCCATGCCAAGCCAATAGCCAATGCCGCCTGGTGACCAAGATTTGCATTCAGTTCAAGCACTCGAAGATCCGTTTCACGTCTCTCCAGCTGGCTCCTGGCAAGCAACTCATCACTGATTTCAACCCAAGGAGAGTCATTGACAACAATCACTCTGAACCTGATGTTTCCTACAGCATTGGATAGACGATCCAGCTCCCTGACGAGCTCCAGGACGCAACGATAGTCATTAAATGATGGGGTAACGACAGCTACAGATATCATCGTTGGCATGAAAGCTTCATCGGTGTTGACTTACGGCACGATCGAAGGATTCATTGAAGCAACGATCACTGTGCTTCCTGATTCGAGCTGCGCGAGCAAGCTGTTGCCATGGGATTGATGATCTGATTGGCATGGCATGAGGACATCGTGACCGGCAACCATCAAGCAACCAAGGCAGCGTTGCCAATTTTACGCATTGTTATCATTGCAAACAATGCATCAGGACTGCCTTGCCAGAAATCTTATTGCCCATTGGCTCTCACAGTCATAACACGTTTGATCCAGAGTCTTTTCTTGTATTCATTGAGGGGATCATGCGTAGATTGAACGAGCAGCGAGCCTGGCCTACTTGAAGCCAAGAGATAAATGGGCATTGAACGATAAACATGCTAGACTGGTTTTGGGTTGAATATCTAACGCCTGTGATTCTATCAAGGCCTGAGCATCTCTTCACCAGGCGCACTCTTGTTTTAGCCACGCTTCTGGTTTGGCTTTTTGGATTTTACGCGTTTCGATCGGAAGTTTCATCTCTTCAGGGGTCTGGTTTTTTTCACTTCCCTTTCTGGGACGACTGGGATACACCCTTGAGCTTCTTGCAGAGTCTTGAAACAGCAAAGCCAGGAGAGATCTTCAAAGAACTCTTTGATCAACACAATGAGAGCCGCAAGGTGACGACCAAGCTGCTTACAGTTGTGATTGATCGATTTGCTGTCTTTCACTCAGACTTGACAATCAACATATCGTATTTCGTCAGGGCTATCACCGTCTTGATTGTATGCCTTCCTCTGTTGACGAGGTCATTATCAGGGCCCCTGGATTGGAGTGCGCGGCTGAGTGTCATAGCTTTTTCGACGAAGCTTTATGCCGTAGGTCCGGCGAATCTATACAATGGTCTTTGGTATGTTCAGACCAGTTTCTTCCTCGGCATCCTGTTCGCTTTCGGCTGCCTGTCTGCACTTACAGTTGCACTGTCTTTGAAGGGTGCGGCCCTCAGTAAGGAGAAGACATTTCAACAATCTCTTTCGATAGCGGCAGGGCTGATGGGAATTCTTTCCATCTTCTCATTTTCCGGAAATGTGCTGCTTTTACCTTGCTCAATCATAACGATATGGTTGATGGTCCCATCAACCAGTCTTCGGTCTTTGAGGCAGGTTGTACGCAGTTCTCCCAGCCTTGTTGTTCTTTCATGTCTTGTGCTTGCGACTATAGTCTTTTTCTTGGGTTACCAAAGTCCTGCGCACCACGCATCGCTAAGAGCTAACTTTATTGACCCGCGCTATATTATTGCATTTCTTTCAAACTTCTACAAGTATCAACCGAGTGTCTTATTCGTTTTGATGAATGCGGTAACGGGCGTAGCATTGGTTGCCATGGCTATGGCTGTCATCTGGAGAGCTACCAGAGCTGGAGGAAAGACTCCATCCTGGGAGTTTGTCCACTGCATCAGCCTGGTCTGCTTTCTGTTCGGCCTGGGTGCTGCGAGTTCAGTGGGTCGCGGTGGCACCCCGATTGGTTTCCGTGCAGCACTTGCCGATCGTTACAACAGCCTATCAATTCTTTTTGCTTCCATCGTTTGTGTTTGCATTGTCCTGACCCTTGGGACTATGCTTCGTGGGCGAGTGATGAGAGCTGGATCAGCAGCTAACCCCGTTCGCAAGTCTCTGCAGTCGACTGTAATTGCCTCAGTCGTTCTTCTGCTGGTCTTTGAGATGAATGGTTTAAGTGCCAATGCTGCCTGGAGACCATATATTATCGAGCAATTCTCAGGGCGACAACAAGCCGTCAACTGCATGAAAAAGTATGTTCGCGCTCAACCAGACCTTGTGGATTCAGAGCTTTCCAGTCTGAACCGCTCCTGTGCCGCAGCCCTTTACCCAAACCCTGACCACATTGCCAGTCGATTCAAGGGATCATGGTGCCGGACTCCTGTTGGTCTCCCATCAAGAACAATCAGAGAACTCTGCAATGATTTACGGGGTTGATCTTTCTCGCCTGCCCTTCCCCAGCCTGGCCGAACCAACACCGCTGAGCTGAAGCCCCAAGGTGGCTCCTTTAGAGCCAGACGTGCCGTCCATGACGGAAGCGAGGCTGGGGCTGGTTGTGGGTGTGCATGAGCACAACCTGGCTGAGCCATTCGCGGTCTTGGCTCGCCTATCACGCACGGCACAGGGGTTTCAGACGTGCCCGCCAGTGCTCCCACAGCGCCATCAGCACAGCCGAATCATCCAGGTCCGCGCGTGAATTCACCACCACGCTGCATTCCTGCTCACCTGGTGTGAGTGGTTCGGCAGAACGCTTCTGCTCCTGCTGGACGGTCAGGTTCGCATCGCTGGGATCGTCATCCAGCAGCCCGCGCCGCTCCAAGCGCTGCTGCAGCACGGCCTGATCGGCCTGCACAGTCAGGAACAGGCTGATCGCCCCGAGGCGCCGTGCCAGCTGCATGGCTCTCTCCCGGCTGGCGGCCCTCAGGTGTGTGGCATCCAGCAGCACCCAGGACCCCCTGGCCAGGCTGGCCTCGGCGGCGTCGAGCAGGGCAGCCTCGGTGCGTTGATCGCCGACAGGGCCGTAGAGCTGCCGTGCCTCCTGGAGTGATGGCCGCTGCAGGGGCTGCAGACCGTGCAGCCGTTTGCGGATCAGGTCGCTGCGGTGGAGGTCAGCCAGCAGCCAGGGGGTCAGGCGTTTGGCCAGATGGCTCTTGCCACTGCCGGAGAGGCCATGCAGGAGGATCAGGGCCGGGGGGCGCAGCCCCCTGAAGGCATAGGCCAGGGCCAGGCTGAGGTAGCGCCGGGCCATCGCCTCGGCGCCCTGGCGCTGGGACCGGGGGATCTCCGCCTCGCCGCTGGTGGCCGCTTCCACCTTGGCCCGCACATGGGCGCGGTAGGCACAGAAGAGCCCAAGCACGGCCGGCTCGATCGCCTGGCCGTAGCCCTTCAGCAAGGCTGGGATGCGAGCGGCGTGACCCGAGGCCTGCAGGTCCATCACCAGAAAGGCGAGGTCGGAGGCCCGATCCACCTGGCGCAGGTCGCCGTTGAACTCCACTCCATCGACCACGGCCAGCGCCGGCTCGAGCAGCACGTGCTCCAGCCGCAGGTCGCCGTGGCCATCCACGACCGCTCCCGCCGCCAGCCGCTGGCGCAGGACGTGGCGGGATCGGCGAAGGGCCAGGGCCAGGCCGCCGACGAGCAGCTCATGAACCCCCGCAGGAAACAGCTCAGGAACCGAGCGGCGGGTGGCGCGGACGTTGTTGCGCAGCACCGCCGCAAAGCGCCGGTCGGCGCCCTCGGCCAAGGCGGGGTCCAGCAGGTTCTGATCGTGGAAGCGGGCGATGCGCTCGCCCAGACGCTGCAGATCCGCTTCGCTGACCCGGCCGGCTGCCAGCCGGCTGGCGAGGGTGGCTCCGGCCTCGAAGCGACGCATCACCACCACGTGCTCCCTCCCCTCCAGCTCCGTGCCGAGGGCACCGACCCTGGCCCCGCCGTCTGCGAAGCGCAGCACCGGTGCCACCCCGAGGTAGAGATCAGGTGCCAGGCGGCTGTTGAGCCTGACTTCTTCGTGACACCAGTGCAGACGCCGCTCGGCACTGCCGTAATCGAGCAGACCCCAGAAGCGCAGGGGCTTCTTGAGCTTGTAGGCGCGCTGGCCGCTGAGGAAGACCACGCTGATATGGGTCTGAACCACCTTCACCCGGCGTTGCTCCACTGGAAGCTCCCCCCAGGCGTCGTCGGGATAGGCCTCGGCGCGGCTCAGGGCCCTGATCAGAACGGCCAGATCCAGCGGCGGTTCCGGGCCGGTGGGAGGAGCAGGGGTAGCCGATGTCACATCAGTTGGAAGCAATTGAACGCGGAGGCCATGGGCCGGCTCCGTACCTTGCCTGCTCGAGCAGTTTTCGTCCGTGACTCAGCATCGTCCCCCCCTGATTCGCTCCAGGGCGCTCGCCCTCGCCGGAGCGCTCGGCCTGGCCGTCCTCACAGGTTGCGCAGCCGCGAAGAAGTCAGACGGGGAAGTGAACATCTATTCCGGCCGCCACTACAACACCGACAAGGAGCTTTACAAGCAGTTCACGGCCGAGACCGGCATCAAGGTGAACCTGCTCGAGGGCAAGGACGACGAATTGATCGTGCGCCTCAAGAGCGAAGGGGAGAACAGCCCCGCTGATGTGCTGGTGCTGGTGGACGCCGCCCGGATTCAGCGTGCCCGCCAGGAGGAGCTGTTCCAGCCGATCAGCTCCGAGGCCCTCAACCGCGACGTGCCTGCCAACCTGCGGGATCCAGCCGGCAGCTGGTACGCCCTCACCCGCCGGGCCAGGCCGATCATGGTGAACCCTGCCCTGGTGGCCCCCTCCAGCCTGAACAGCTACGCCGATCTGGCCAAGCCGGAACTGAAGGGCAAGCTCTGCCTGCGCAACCGGGCCAGCGTCTATAACCAGTCACTGGTGGCCGACATCCTCCAGCAACAGGGAGCCGCCGCCACCAGAAGCTGGCTGGAGGGCCTGGTGGCCAATGTGAAGCCACCCTTCTTCACCAGCGACACCCCGATGCTGCGGGCGGTCGGCCGTGGTGAGTGCGGGGTGACCGTGGCCAACCAGTACTACCTGGCGCGCATGCTCTCCAGCGAGGCCAAACCCGGGGACAAAGCCCTGGCGCAGAAGATCAAGGTGGTGTTCCCATCCCCCACCCACGTGAACATCACCGCCGCCGGTGTCACCCGCCATGCCAGCAACCCCGAGGCGGCCACCCGGTTGATCGAATTTCTGGCCTCCCCGAGCTCAGGCAAGGGCTATGCGGCCGCCAACAATGAATACCCGCTGAAAGGCTTCGGGGAAAACCCGATCCTCAATGGCTTCGGCAACTTTCAGCCTTCGCCGGTCAGTGCGGATCAGCTGGCCAGCGGCAACCGAGAGGCCAGCGCGCTGATGGTGGAAACTGGCTGGAAGTGACCCTGCTCGCCCCACGCCCGCTCGCGCAGGTCAACCCCTCCAGCCGTCCGGCGCTCACCGCCGTGGTGGTGGTGATTGTTGTGCTGGCTCTGCTGCCGCTGGCTGCGCTGTTCGGCGATGCCGCCCTGCAGCCCTCGCTGCTGGGGGGTCTGGATCTGGGCTTCGATGGTGCGGATCAGATTCGCGGCACCCTGGTGCTGGTGCTGGGTGAGGGGGTCTGCGGTGCCGTGATGGGCACCGCCATCGGCTGGCTCACGGCGGCCTGCCGCTTTCCAGGTCGGCGCTGGTTGCGCATGGCCCAGTTGCTGCCGCTGGCCTTTCCGGCTTATCTGCTGGCAGCCAGCCTGATCGACTGGGGCAGCAGCCATGGCCTGCGCATCCACGGTCTGGGCTGGGCTGTGCTGCTGCTCGCTCTGGGCAACTACACCTATGTGTTTCTGCTGAGCACAGAAAGTTTCTCGATCACCGGTGGCCAGTTGCTGGAAGCCAGCCGCAGCCTGGGCGTGGGGCCCTGGCAGGCGTTCCGGCGGGTCGCGCTGCCCATCGCCCTGCCGGCGATCGGAGCCGGGGTGGCCCTGAGCGCGATGGAGGTGGTGAATGAACTGGGGGCTGTGCGGCTGCTGGGGGTTCCCAGCCTCTCGGCGGGCATCCTCGATCGCTGGCAAGTGGAAGGTGATCCCCGCGGGGCAGCGTTGCTCTCACTGATCGCCCTGGGGATCGTCGTGATCCTTGTGGCCGCCGAGCGTTCCCTGCGTCGGCGCAGTCGGCGCTGGAATCTGGGTTCCTCGAGCGGCGAGGCGCAGGCCTACGTGTTGCAGGGCTGGCGGGCGCTGCTGGCCCAGCTGGTGTCAGCCCTGCCACCCCTTCTGGTGCTGGTCATCCCACTGGTCTGGGTGACGGAAGGTTGGCGCAACCTGCTGGAGGAACCGCTGGGTGAGCAGCTGGTCCTGGCGGGCCGAAGCCTCGCCCTGGCGCTGGTGGCCACACTGCTCACCGGAGTGGCGGCCCTGCTGCTGGCGATCATCCGCCGCTGGAGCCCGCGTCTGGTGGTGCGGCAACTCAGTTTCCTGGCGGGGATGGGCTATGCCGTTCCGGGCAGCGTCCTGGCTCTGGGTCTGATGCTGCTGGGGGGTCCCTGGTTGCTCAGCCCACTGCTGCTTCTGCTCTGGGGCTATGGGGTGCGCTTCATGGCCGTGGCCAAGCAGGGCCTCGACGCCGGCCTGGAGCGGATACCTCCCAGCATCGATGAGTCGGCCACCAGTCTGGGTTGCAGCTGGACCCAGGTGCTGCGGCGGGTTCACCTGCCCCTGCTGCGCGGTCCGGTGCTGGTGGGCGGGTTGATGGTGTTCGTGGATGTGGTGAAGGAACTGCCGCTGACGCTCTCTCTGCGTCCGTTCGATTTCGACACCCTGGCCGTGCGTGTCTTCCAGTACGCCAGCGATGAGCGGGTGGGTGCGGCGATGGCCCCGGCCCTGATCATCATGGCCCTGGGGATGGTGGCCTCACTGGCCCTGATCCCCACCCTCGAGAGCCGCGACTGAGCCATCGCTGCAGCCGGGTTGCCGGCGTGGAGCGAGGCGGGCCAGACGGTTGGCCTGCAGGGGGCTGAAGTTGTCGTCACTCACCACCAGCAGTGTGGGACGTCCATCCGGCAGGGGAGGCCCCAAAGCCAGTCCCTCCCAGTTGTCGGGGGGAAGTCCCGTGGCCAGCAGATCCCAGCGCATGAGTGGAAGCTGCACCGAAGCGGCCGCTCCCGGGGAAGGCAGCTGCAGCAGCTGGGCCCACCAGCGGGAGGGGGGCTCAAAGCCTCGCACCAGTCCGAGCAGACCACCGCTCGGAAGGGCGAGAAGCTCGGTGAGCCCCCAGTGAGCACCCGGCAGAGACAGGCGCAGAGCCCCCGCCGGGCGGAAGCCATCGGGTCCGTGCCTGAGCAGGCGCAGCTGATCGGGGGGGTCCTGAAGCAAGGGGCGCTCCGCCGCCAGCAGCAGGACCAGGGGAGCGCCTGACAGGCGTGTGAGCGATTCCGGGCCCTGGTTGGCGCCGAGGCCCTGGCCAGGGGCTGCCCTCCAGGCCGGAGGCAGAGGCAGGGCCTGACGCAGCCGGCCACTGCCACGATCGAAACGGAGCAGCTGAGCGGGCCGATCAGCGCTGCGACGCTCCTCGCTCACGATCCAGGCGTCGGCACCATCAATCACCAGGCCTTCGCCGTCCAGGGGCGCCGGGAAGCGATCGCCTGCGCTGGAGCGCAGGGGCAGACGATCACCGATACGCAGAGGACGTCGGCCGAGGCTGGCCACGTCCCAGATGGGCAGCAGTTCGGGCACCGCGCGGTCGCTGAGCAACCAGAGGCGCCCATTGTGGGGATCGGTGGCCACGGCGGAGAACCCCCCCAGGCGTCGTCCACGGACTCCCTGGGACGGAAGGACGCCGTGGGCCACCAGCTCCCAGCCGGCCGTGAGCGGGCAGGGCAGGAGCGGGGGTGGTGGCGGGGCCGGCGTGGGCAGTGGGATCAGGCGGCGGCCAGGGGAGCGGATTCCACCAGGGAAGGCGCGAGGCGCAGGCCGGGTTCGCCCGCAGGGGCTTCCAGAAGCTGGGCCTGGCGGATCCTGGAGATCAATCGGGTGGTGGTGACACGGGTGGTGCCGATCAACTCACCGATGCGCTCGTGGGTGAGGCGGAAGGGCAAATCACACCAGGGTCCGCAGCGTCGCCCGAGACGACGCACCAGCAGTCCGAACAGGGCATGAAGCCGCTGCTCCGCTGAGCCGAGATGGCGGATCCGCAGCAGCTGCAAGGTCCATTCGTTCACCGCATCGAAGCCGGTCTCACCGGCCGGCTCCACCTCCGAGCGGAAGCTGAGCGGAGTGAGGGCCTCCACACAGACCCCTTCACTGCAGAGTCGATCGGTGCGGAGCTGATCACCAGGCTGGAGGAAAGCGAGAGTCATGCTCTCGGTCTCCTCGCAGGGGCAGTAGACGCGGGCGATGCCTTCCAGCACCTCGATGGAACTGCCACCGGGGCGGCGGGTGGGGTCAAGCAGCACGGTCTGGCCGGCCGGCATCCGCACGCAGGAGAGGGGCTGCTCGGGCAGGAAACGGAAGCTCACGGAACAGACGCTATTGCGAATGACTCGCAATCTAATCAGTGCAGGCCCCTTTTTGCAATCTGTTCTCAATAACTCCCATTGTTGAAAGCCCCGGCCCGGGCGCCGCCCGTCGTGGAAGCGTCTCAGGGATGTGCCTTTTCACGCCTGCAGTCGTGCCCCCTGCGGCGCCGGCCTGCCTCGGCTGGGCCCAGCCTCGGGTCGTTGCCGCACCACTGCGATGCTCAGGCTCCACGGCGATCGCGCCACCCTTCTCGCCGCTCTCACTGCCCACGGGGCCAACCACCCCCCGCTCAGGCGGGTTCGCCGGCGGCGCAGCGAGGACACAAAGCCCTCACGTTGAGCACGCACTCGATCAGGCGGAAGCCGAGACTGCTGGCGGCCTGGCGGCCTTCCGCCAGCACCACGGCGCTCTCGAACTCCTCGGTGCGCCCGCAACCCACACAGACCAGGTGATGGTGATCGCGGTGGGCATCACTGGCCAGCTCGAAGCGACGCCCCCCTTCGGGCAATTCCAGTTCCCGCAGCAGCTCCATCGAACTGAGCAACCGCAGGGTGCGGTACACGGTGGCCAGAGACACCCGCTCGTCCGCACGCAGGAGGCGCTGATGGACTTCCTCGGCGCTGAGGTGACTGCCTTCACCGATCCGCTCGAACAGCGTGAGCACCTTCTGCCGCTGGGGTGTGAGCCGCTGGCCTCTCCCATGCAGGCTGGAGCGCAGTTCCGTGGCCGGACTTGTGCTGGCAGGAAGGGTGGCGGCTGAGGCGGAGCGGGGCCGCGACCCTGCCGGCAATCGGGATGGCACCGGATCACCCCGTACGTCAGGGAGATCCTAGCCTGCAATTCTCAACAGGTCCTTCAATTGCGAACTAGCTGATCAGACGTTGTGCTGCTCAGGTCGGGCGCCATGGACGTGCTGACGATCGATGGCCTGATCCAGCCGGGCTGTCAGGGCACCCAGCAGATCAGCGGCGGTGACCACCAGGCGGTAGCTGAGCGCCACGGCCAGCAGGGGCGCTTCCGCCAGCTGACCCCCGAGCTGAAGCAGAAGCACCGCCTCGAACACCCCAAGTCCCCCTGGGGCGCCCGGCACCACCAGTCCCGCCGTCCAGGCCAGACAGAAGCCCAGCAGCCAGCCGCCCCAGGCCAGGGAAAGCTGCTGATCGAACGCCAGCACGCAGGCGGCAAATCCCGCAAAGCGAAAGACGACGAACAGGGCCTGAGCCAGCAACGGCACAAGCGGATAACCGGGCAGCAGAAACCCGCCTGAGCCAGGGAGCGCAGGCTCAGTTTCACTTCGTTGGGCCCGCGCGAGTTGCCGCTCGCGGGAGCGCTCCAGACGCTGCAGAAGCGGCTGGAACCAGCGTGGCGCGAGGACCAGCAGCGGCAGCAGGCCCAACAGGGGCCAGCCCACCCTCCAACCCGCCACAGCGGCGATCGCCAGGGCGGCACTGGCCGCCAGCAGCGGATCCAGGAGGGTTGCCGCCAGGGCCAGGGGGGTGCCCACCGGGCTGGCCTGACCGACGAGCAGTGGCTCGCCCAGGCCGAGCAGGCGCACGCGCGCCGCCAGGTGCCAGATGCCCCCCGGCAGGTACTTGAGCAGGTTGGTGCTCAGGTACTCCCTCACACTCAGACCCCAGCGGGGCCGAAGCCTGAACCAGCGCAGCCCCACCGCCCAGGCCAGGCCGTTGATCACCAGGCTGAGCAGACTCAGCCCCACCCCGATCAGCAGCCAGAGCCAGCCCTGGGAATCAGGGCGCTGGGCCAGCAGCTGCTCGCCATTCCCCTTGAGAGCTGCCAGCAGAAAGCCGAGGCTCAACAGTGTCACCCAGAGGCGGGCGCCCCCGGGGAGAGGCGGCAGCCGCCAGGACACCCGCTTCAGGCCTGCTGCAAGGGACTGCGCCCGGGTGATCAGCAATGACCACAGCTGCGGGGGGGAGGGCATCAGCCACTCTCGGGTGGGGCGAGGGCATTGTCCTTCGCCAGGGCGTCATCCACTGCCATGCGCACCTGAGCGAGGCTGAGGCCATGGCGGCGGGCAAGGGCCGCCAGGTCGTCGTGCTCGGCTTTGTAGCGGGGTGGGCCGCCGGGCGCGCCGGCCTGCTTGAGGCGAACCATCCCCAGATCGGTGCTGAGGCTGAGCGTGCGGCGAGGCAGGGCCCAGCGATGCTGCAGCTGTTCGCGCACACCCAGGCTGGTGCCATGGCGCCACCACACCTCCCGCAGAGCACCGGCCTGATCCGGCCAAGCCAGCGCGGTGAGCAACACCCCCAGACGGCCCTTCTTCATCTGAATGGCGGCAGTGAACACCTCGAGAGCTCCAGCGCGGCGAAGCTCCTCCACCACGAAGGCGAGGTCTTCGGGGGTGGCGTCATCAATCTGAGCCTGCTGCTGCAGCACCGTTTCCAGCGCAGGCCCGCTGCGTGAATCACTTTCAGGGGAAGGTGTCGCGAGCCAGAGCCGCAGCAGGTTCGGGCGATCCAGCTCCCGATGGCCCAGGCCGATCCCCACCTGTGAGGGCACCAGGGCCGGAGCCACTCCGAAGCGATCGGCCCAGCAGGCCATCAGGGCCAGCCCCGTGGGTGTGGTGAGCTCCCCGGGAGGGAAACCCTCGGCGCTCGCCAGGGGAACGAGACAACGGCGGGCCAGCTCCAGCACCGCCGGCGCCGGCAGGGGCAGCCGGCCATGGGCTGTGTCCACGCTGCCATGGCCGGCAGGGGGAGACCCGCAGATCAGCCGGTCCACCTGAAAGTGCAGGAGGCCGGCGCAGACCCCCACCACATCCACCAGGGCATCGAGAGCACCCACCTCATGGAAGTGCACCTGCTCCGGTGCATGGCCATGCACCGCCCCCTCCACCTCCGCCAGCAGGCTGAAGACCGCCAGCACCCGCTCGCGCAGGGGCGGCTCGAGCGCGCTGGTGGCGATGGTCTGGCGCAGGCTGCCCCAGGAGCGGTGGGGAGGATCGGCCTCGAGGGTCTCCACCGTGAGCCGCCGCCCACGCAGGCCGCCGCTGCGGCCGTCCTGGTGGTGAAGGCGATAGCGGCCCTCCAGCCCCAGCTGGGCCAGGGGCCGATGGATCGCCGGCTCAGGCAACCCCAGATCCAGCAGGGCGGCCAGGAGCATGTCGCCGGCCAGGCCGGTGGGGCAATCCAGAAAGGCCAGCACCATGGAACTCAGGCAGCGCTCCGAAGCAGCCGGGGGGCCGCCTGCAGAAGCTCCTCGGCGCGGGCCACCAGTTCCGGCTGGCGGCGGCGCAGCAGTTGCTCCACCTCGCGGCGGGCGCGCCGCTGTTCCCGCTGGGCGGTGTCGACATCGAAGCCGGAGAGACCCCAGAGGCGACCCAGGAGAGCGCGATCGTCGGCGCCACCGCGGGCCTGCTCGTAGAGGAGACGCTCAGCGAGCATCCCGGCCTGGAGCACCCGGCTCCAGCGGCGAAGATCCTCCGGGGGCAGCTTGGCGTGCTCGGGGGGCTCGAATTCGGTGCTGCCGCTGGCGCCGATGCCGGCACGCAGGCAGGCCAGGCTGCCCACCAGAACCTGCTTCACGGGCAGCCCTTCCTGCTCGGCCACCAGGGCATGGCCAGCCTCGTGGATGGCGATGCGGCGCAAGCGCCAGAGACCACCGGGGAGGGTTTCCGCCAGAAGATGGCCGCCCCGGCCACCGAACCGGGCCGCGTCGACGGTGAGACCAGTGAGACCTCCTCCGGCGGCCAGGGCCACCAGCCAGGGCGACAACCCCAGGACAGGACCGAGCACGGCCAGCAGGGTGCCCCCGGCCACCACGGCTCCCACCCGCAGAGCCGTGGATGAGCCATCACCGAGCTGGGGTCGCGGCTCCATCTCAGCGGCCGGGGCGGCTCACGGCGCTGCGGTGTCCGCCCCTGGCGCCACCGCTGCCTCCCCGCTCCGGGCGTCCCTTGCCGCCGCGGTTGCCGCGCTGGGCCACAGGAGCGATCACCTCATAGCGCTCGACATGCAGCTCCTCCCCGATTCTTCGCAGGTCCAGCGCGACGAAGTGACGGAGATGCTCCAGAGGAACCTCGCCGCGCAGGGGCAATTTGAATGGCTGGGGCCGGTTGCCATCCGGACGGGGCCGTTGGCGCACCTTCACCACCAGCTCCTGGGAGTCCGGGCGGGTGTAGATGAGCTCACCCCGCACCGAGAAGTAGTCGTCGCCTTCGGGGAGGCCATCGTCGGGGGAGGGCTCAGCGGCGGGAGGCTCAGAAGCAGAGCTCGATTCCGGTTCCGGTTCCGGTTCCGCCTCGCTGAGGGTGCTCGGCTCCCACACTCCCACCATCTGGAGATGGAGGGAGCCGGGTTCACGGCAGCGTGGGTAGACCACCCAGAGGTGGGAGCGCTCCAGGTCGAGGTGACGGCGCACCAGGCTGAGCACCCGGCCGAGCACAACGGCGTCGATCTCGGTGCCGTCGTCGGTTCGGATCAGACCGCGGGTGAGCTGCTCGGGGTCGCTGGGCACGTACTGACCACGCACCACGCCGATGGCCCGGTACTGGAGCGGTTCGGTGACCGGGGAAATGGGATGGTGACGCATTGTCGGTGGGGGCAACCAATGGCCCGGAACGCAATCTAGCCAGGGCCCCAGGAGCCAGACTTGCTGGAACCGGCTCCGGATCCATGCCATCCCGCCCCTCCGCCGCAGCCGTGAGCTCCCGATCAAGGCCCTGGCTGTTGGCGCTGGGAGCCGTGGCCCTCACCATGGCCTCGCTTCTGACGGGCTGGTGGTTGGGACAGCGCAGCCCGGAACAAAAGCCTGTGGATCGCTCCCGACTGGAGCTGGAGCAGCAGGCGATCCGGCTGCAGGCAGAGGTGAATCGGGGGCAGGCCAGCGAGGGCCAGCAGCAACGGCTGTTGCAGCTTTTGCTGGCCCTCGACGACAAGGCGGAGGCCACAGCGCTGCTGGAGCGCATGGCCGACCAGCAGCCCCAGCGGTGGAGCCTGCGCCTGATGCTGGCGGAACTGCGCCGTGACCAGAAGGACCCCACGGGCGCTGAACGGGAGGTGCGCCAGCTTCTGAACCTCAGACCGGAGCTGCTCGAGGCCTTGCAGCTGATGGCCCTGATCCAGCTGGAGCAGGGCCGTGGTGCCGAGGCCGAGGCCCTGCTCACCAAGGCCTACCAACAGGCCAGCCGAAAAAAGGCGAAGGAGCAGACCCTGGCGATCGGGCTGCTGCTGGCCGACCTGCACCAGCGCCGCGGACAGCTCAAGGCCGCCGAGGGCCTCTACAGGCAACTGAGCGCCACAGACCCGGAGGATCCCAGACCGTTGCTCGGCCAGGCCCTGATGCGACAGCAGCAGGGGCAGACCCGTCAGGCCCTGGAGTTGCTCGATCGAGCCCGGCGCCTCAAGCCCAATCAGCCGGATCCACGCCTTGATGAGGTGGCAGCCGCCTGGGGGCTGGAGCCATTGCGGCGTGCCAAGGGGGGGAAGCCGCCTAAGGAGGCGTCACCAAGGGCCCAGCCGGCCCAGGGGCAGGAGCCGCCTGGACCTCCAGGTCCTTGAGGGCCTGATCGATGGCATCGCCGGGCTGGGTGGCGTTGTCGAGGGCGCTGTTGCGCCGCAGTTTGTTCATCAGCTCCATCGGATTGCCCGATTCGAGGATCCCGCCGGTGGGTCGGCCTGTGGGGCTGTTGTCGTAGATCTGCTTCTCCTGGACCGATTGCCCGAAGGAGCTGAGCTGGGCCTGGGCGGTGGGGGGGAGCAGAGGTAGGGCGAGCAGGGTGAAGGCCGCAAGGGCCAGGGGACGGGCCATGGCAGGCGTGCGACGGGACAGGATGATGCCTCAATGCTAAGGGTCACCGATGGTGGCTGATTGGACGGGATGCGGATCGCCACCTGGAACGTGAACTCCGTGCGCAGCCGGCTGGAGCAGGTGGTGGCCTGGCTGGAGCGTGAAGGCCCCGACGTGCTCTGCCTGCAGGAAACCAAGGTTGAGGATGCGGCCTTCCCCGCCGAGGCATTCACCGCCCTGGGCTACACCGCCGTGATCAGCGGCCAGAAGGCTTACAACGGAGTGGCGATCCTCAGCCGCCTGCCGCTTGAGGATGTGCGCATCGGCTTTGACGCGCTCCTGCCCGATGGCCCGGCGCTGGCCCTGAGCGAGCAGAAACGGGTGATCAGCGCCTTGATCGAGGGGGTGCGCGTGCTCAACCTCTATGTGCCCAACGGTTCGTCGTTGCGCTCGGAGAAGTACACCTACAAATTGGAATGGCTGGCCTGCCTGCGTCGCTATCTGGAAGCCCAGGACGGCGACGGCGATCCCCTCTGCATGGTGGGCGATTTCAACATCGCCCTGGAAGACCGCGACATCCATGACCCCTCACGGCTCAGCGGCGGGATCATGGCCAGCGAGGCGGAGCGGCAGGCCCTCCGCCTGGCCCTGGACGAACGCCTGAGCGACGTGTTCCGGATCTTCGAGCCGGAACCGGGCCACTGGAGCTGGTGGGACTACCGCAGCGGAGCCTGGGACCGCGACAGCGGTTGGCGGATCGATCACATCTATGTATGTGAGGAGCTGCTGGAGCGGGCCACCGGCTGCCTGATCCACAAATCGGTTCGCGCCAACGAGAAGCCCAGTGACCACGCCCCGGTGGTGGTGCAGCTGCAATGGCCGCCGGAGGACGGGGACGAGGTTCCTTGGTGAGAATCAGAGCAGGGCTGGAAGCCGAGCAGGATCCTGGTGCTCAAGGGAGGGGTTGGAGCTGTCTTTCAAGGAGAGCTGCACGGTGACACCCGGCGGCAACTCCGGCCAGAGGATCCCCACATCAGGGTCGCTCCAGAGAATGCCCTGTTCTGACTCAGGGTGATAATAATTGGAGCAGAGATAACAGAAGTCGGCCAGCTCCGAAAGCACCAGGAAACCGTGGGCGAAACCAGGTGGCACCCAGAGCTGGTGGTGATTCACGTCATCCAGAATCGCTCCGACCCACTGGCCGAAGCTCGGCGATCCACGACGCACATCCACCGCCACATCGAACACCGAACCCCGGGAGCAACGCACAAGCTTCCCCTGGGGTTGCATCAGCTGATAGTGCAGTCCGCGCAGAACACCACAACCTGAGCGTGACTGATTGTGCTGCACCAGGGGCGGAATGCCCGCCTCGTTGAGAACAGTCTGCCTGGCCGTTTCCACAAAGAAGCCACGCTCATCGCCGAACACCTTCGGGACGAACAGGAGAACGTCGGGAATCGACTGGGGAACGATCTGCATCAGATGAAACGGGGTTGAACGGTCAGGCGAGCCGCGACGCGTACTGGGACTCCAGGTAACTGGCGTACTCCTCGGAGAGAAGCGGCTGCCACCAGGAACGGTGGCTGAGATACCACTGCACTGTGCGGCGGAGGCCCTCCTGCACCGTCACCTGGGGCTGCCAGCCCAGTTCCTCCCGGATGCGGGTGGCGTCGATGGCATAACGCCGGTCATGGCCGGGGCGATCGGCCACGAAACGGATCAGCTCGCGGCTGGGACGCACAGGTAGTTCCGGAGCCTGCTCATCCATCAGATCACAGAGCATCCGCACCAGATCAAGGTTGGCCACCTCGTTGCAGCCACCGATGCAGTAGGTACGACCAGGTTCCCCGGCCAGCAGGATGCGCTCGAGGGCGCGGCAATGATCCTGCACGTAGAGCCAGTCACGCACATTGCTGCCATCGCCGTAGACGGGGATCGGTCGGCCCAGCAGGATGTTGATCAGGGTGAGAGGAATCAGCTTCTCGGGAAAGTGAAAAGGCCCGTAATTGTTGGAGCAGTTGCTCACCAGAACGGGGAGCCCATAGGTGTGCTGCCAGGCCCGGGCCAGGTGGTCGCTGGAGGCCTTGCTGGCGGCATAGGGGGAGCGGGGGCTGTAGGGGGTGGTCTCAGAGAATGGGGGATCACCCGGCTCGAGGCTGCCGTAGACCTCGTCGGTGCTCACGTGCAGGAAGCGCCACACGTCGGGAGAACCTGCGGCCTGCCAGTGGGCACGGAACGCTTCCAGCAGCGTGAAGGTGCCGGTGACATTGGTGCTGAGAAAGGCTCCAGGCCCGGTGATTGAACGGTCCACATGGGACTCGGCGGCCAGATGGGCAACATGGGTGATGGCCTGCTCAGCCAGGAGGTCGTCCACCAGTGGTCGATCGCCGATATCACCATGCACGAAGCTGATGCGCCCGGCCTCGATCTGGGGCGCGATCGTGGCCCGGTTGCCGGCGTAGGTGAGGGCATCGAGCACGACGATCCGATCGTCGGGGTGGGCAGCGGCCCAGTGGTGGACAAGATTGGCGGCGATGAAACCAGCTCCGCCGGTGATCAGGAGATGACGAGGGATCGGAGGCATCAGGCTGTGGTGGTGGTGGAACTGGCCCAGGCCTGGAGACAGGAATGGAGGTCACGGTGCCAGTCGGGCATGGGGTATCCGAAGTCCCGGAGAAAGGCGGAGCCGTCCAGTCGGGAATTGGCGGGGCGTTCGGCCGGGGTTGGATAGGCGCTGGTGGAAATCGGGGTGAGTTCCGGGGCTCGCTCCAGCAAACCGAGTGTCACGGCCTGCGCGAAGATCTCGGTGGCAAATCCATACCAGCTCACGGCCGGAACCCCCGCCAGGTGGTAGGTGCCCCAGGGAAAAGGAGCTGCGGCGTTCAGGGGTGAACGGTCGGTGATCGCCAGCTCGAGAAGGTCCAGCAGGGTGGTCGCTATCGCCTCAGCGCTGGTGGGACCACCGATCTGATCAGCAACGATGGAAAGGGCAGAGCGCTCGCGCCCCAGCCGCAGCATGGTGCGCACGAAGTTGGCGCCCTCCTGGCCGAAGACCCAGCTCACCCGCAGCAGCAGATGGCGGCCGCCAGCCTCACGCAGGGCCCGTTCGCCGGCCAGCTTGCTGGCGCCATAGACGCCCAGGGGGCCGGTGGGATCATCCTCCTGCCAGGGGGCCTCGCCGCTGCCATCGAAGACGTAGTCGGTGGAGAGATGGAACAGCGGAATGGCGTGGGTGGCGCAGACCCGGGCCAGGACACCGACGGCTCCGGCGTTGACCGCATGGGCCAGCGCCGCCTCACTTTCGGCCCGATCAACGGCGGTGTAAGCCGCCGCGTTGATCACCAGGGCAGGGCCGTGCTCGCCGACCAGGGCATCGAGCTGCTGGGCCAGGTCCTCGACCGGGGTCGAGAGATCGAGGGACGGACGACCGACGGCGATCAGCGGACGCCCAGGGAGCCGGCTGGGCGCCAGCCGCCGCAGGGCGCAGGCCACCTGGCCCTGGTGTCCGATCACGAGCACGGGTGCAGACCCGTTGGTCGTGGTCATGGGGTGGGGCCCTCCAGGAGGAGATTTTCCAGGTAAGCGCCATAACCTGACTTGCGCAGGGGGACCGCCAGGGTCTCCAGCTCCGCGTCCGTGATCCAGCCCAGGCGCCAGGCCACCTCCTCGGGGCAACCGATCTTGAGCCCCTGGCGGTGCTCGAGGGTGCGGATGTAGCTGCCGGCTTCATGGAGGGAGTCGCAGGTGCCGGTGTCGAGCCAGGCCATGCCGCGACCGAGCAGCTCAACGCGCAGGTCGCCGCGATCGAGGTAGAGCTGATTGAGGGTTGTGATCTCCAGTTCGCCGCGGGGGGACGGCCGCACCTTTCGGGCCAGCTCCACCACATCGGCGTCATAGAAGTAAAGCCCCGTCAGGGCGTAGTTGGAGGCGGGCCGCTCGGGCTTCTCCTCGAGCGACACCACCCGCCGCTGCTCATCGAAGCCCACCACGCCGTAGCGCTGGGGATCAGCCACGCGGTAGGCGAACACCGAGGCGCCACTGGAGCGGACGTTTGCGGCCTGCAGGTTGCGCGAGAGATCATCTCCATAGAAGAGGTTGTCGCCGAGGACCAGCGCCGCGGGTCGGCCGGCGAGGAACTCGGCGCCGATCAGGAAAGCCTGGGCCAGGCCATCGGGGCTGGGTTGCTCGGCGTAGGAGAGCGAGATCCCCCAGGCGGACCCATCGCCGAGGAGATCCCTGAACTGGGGCAGGTCGCGAGGGGTGGAGATCACCAGGATCTCGCGCAGGCCCGCCAGCATCAGGGTGCTGAGCGGGTAGTAGATCATTGGTTTGTCGTAGACGGGCAGCAACTGCTTGCTCACCGCCTGGGTGATCGGGTGCAGGCGAGTCCCGGAACCCCCCGCCAGGATGATCCCGCGGCGATCGGGTGGGCCGTCAGACATTGGTGACATGGCAGCGGCAGCGGGACACGGGGATTGTGACCGATCGTGCCCACGCAGAAGTCCCGATCGGGTCTGGATCGAAAGGGTAGGAATCAGACCATGGCCAGTTCCCGGCTCCTGGCGAGCTGCAGGCGCAACCGTGCTGGCTCCGCTTCGGCATCCACATCCACAGCGATTGTGCTGCCTTCGGGGAACTGACCCGCCAGGATCGCCTTGGCGATCGGGGTTTCCAGCTGACGCTGGATCGCCCGCTTCAGGGGCCTGGCGCCATACACGGGGTCGTAGCCGACCCCCGCCAGCCAGTCGAGGGCGGCGCCATCGAGCTCGAGGCCGAGCTTGCGATCCTCCAGGCGCTGGCGCAGCCGTTGCACCTGCAGCTCCACGATCTGGCGCAGTTCCTCGGCCCGCAGGCTGTGGAAGATGATCGTTTCATCGAGGCGGTTGAGGAACTCGGGGCGGAAGTGGGCCCGCAGGGCCTCGTTCACCCGCTTCTCCATCTCGCCGTGGCGGGCCGGATCACCGGCCAGATCGAGGATCGAGCTGCTGCCGATGTTGCTGGTGAGGATCAGCACCGTGTTGGTGAAATCCACCGTGCGCCCCTGCCCATCAGTGACGCGGCCGTCATCGAGGATCTGCAGCATCACGTTGAAGACATCGGGGTGGGCCTTCTCCACCTCATCGAAGAGGATCACGGCGTACGGGCGCCGCCGCACCGCCTCAGTCAGCTGGCCGCCTTCCTCGTAGCCCACATAGCCCGGAGGCGCTCCGATCAGGCGGGACACAGCGTGCTTCTCCATGTATTCGCTCATGTCGATGCGCACCATGGCGTCGTCGCTGTCGAACAGCTGGGAGGCCAGGGCCTTGGAGAGCTCCGTCTTGCCCACACCGGTGGGGCCGAGGAACAGGAAGCTGGCGATCGGGCGGTTGGGGTCCGAGAGCCCGGCACGGGAGCGCTGGATGGCATCGGCCACCGCGGTCACAGCCTGGCTCTGGCCGATCACCCGGGTGTGCAGTTCATCCTCCAGATGCAGGAGTTTTTCCATCTCGCTCTGCACCAGCCGCGACACGGGGATGCCGGTCCACTTGGCGATCACCTCGGCGATGTCGTCTTCACTCACCTCCTCACGCAGCAGGGTTTTCTCGCCATCACCGGCGTTGAGCTCGGCCTCCTTGGCCGCCAGTTTCTTGTGGAGGTCCGCCAGGGTGCCGTATTCCAGCTCGGCGGCCTTGTTGAGGTCGTACTGGCGCTTGGCCTGCTCCACCTGCAGCTGAACCTGCTCGATCTCTTCCTTGATGGCGCTGAGCTGATCGATCGCCCCCTTCTCCTGCTGCCACTGGGCATTGAGGGTGCTCTGCTGCTCACTCAGATCGGCCAGTTCCTTCTCCAGCCGCTCCAGGCGGTCCTTGCTGGCCGGATCGGATTCACGGCCCAGGGAGAGTTTCTCCATCTCCAGCTGCAGGATGCGGCGGTCGAGTTCATCGATCGCCTCCGGCTTGGAGGTGATCACCATCTTCAGGCGCGCGGCTGATTCATCCATCAGATCGATCGCCTTGTCGGGCAGGAAGCGATCGGCGATGTAACGGCTGGAGAGCACCGCGGCCGCCACCAGGGCGTTGTCGGCGATGCGCACGCCGTGGTGCACCTCGTAGCGCTCCTTGAGGCCCCGCAGGATCGAGATCGTGTCTTCCACCGTGGGCTGATCCACGAACACCTGCTGGAAGCGCCGCTCCAGGGCGGGATCCTTTTCGATGTGCTGGCGGTGCTCATCGAGGGTGGTGGCACCGATGCAGCGCAGTTCACCGCGGGCCAGCATCGGCTTGAGCAGATTGCTGGCATCCATCGAGCCGCCGGCGGCACCGGCCCCCACCACGGTGTGGATCTCGTCGATGAACAGCACGATCTGCCCCTCGCTGGAGGTCACCTCCTTGAGCACGGCCTTCAGCCGCTCTTCGAACTCACCCCTGTATTTGGCGCCGGCGATCAGGGCGCCCATGTCGAGGGCAATCAGCTGACGGTTCTGCAGCGCCTGGGGAACATCCCCATTCACAATCCGCTGGGCGAGGCCCTCCACGATCGCTGTCTTGCCGACGCCCGGCTCTCCGATCAGCACCGGATTGTTCTTGGTGCGGCGGCTGAGGATCTGGATCGTGCGACGGATTTCCTCGTCGCGGCCGATCACCGGATCCAGCTTGCCGTCACGGGCGGCCTGGGTGAGATCGCGGCCGTACTTCTCCAGGGATTCGTAGGTGCCTTCGGGGTTCTGATCGGTCACGCTCTGGTTGCCGCGAACGGCCTGGACGGCGTCCTTGAGTTTGTCAGCGCTGGTGCCGGCCTGCGAGAGCAGCCGCTTGCCGCAGCGGTCGTCGATGGCCAGGGCCAACAGCAGGTGCTCGATCGAGATGAAGCTGTCGCCGTAGGTCGCCTTGAGCTGTTCGGCCTGATCGAGCACCTCATTGAGACCTTTGCCCAGGAACACGTTCTCCGGAGCCGCGCCCAGACTGGGCTGGCTCGCGAGGTACGACTCCACCGCCTGATTCAGGGCCGCCACATCAACGCCGGCCTTCTCAAGGATGCGGGTGGCCAGTCCGGGCTGGCTGATCAGGCTGGCGAAGAGATGCTCACTCTCCAGCTGCTGCTGCCGGCGCTGCTGGGCCAGCTGCTGCGCGGCCACGACGGCGGCCCAGGCCTTCTCCGTGAACGCTTCGGCGGTGGGGTGCATGGATGATCTCCTCATGGGTGTTCGTTGCTGAAAGGCTATGAACGACCCGACGGCCAGCACAGGATGGGTAGGCCGAAACAATTGGCGAATCAACCGAACGGCGGCTCAGACCGGTCCGTAACGTCAAGCCCATGCCGCGCCTTTGCCCGATGCCCAGGACACGTTCCCTCGCCACGCTCGCGGCCCTTGTCCTGCTGGCAGCGGGCCTGGCCCCCGGCGCTGCGGCCGCCAGCTGCACCTACCTTTCGGCCGTGGGGGGAGGCACCAGCGTCAGCAAGACGATCCAGTTGAACGGCCCCCTGGTGTTTCCCTTCGGCCGCACCAACTTCAACACCGACTTCAGCGTGAATCGGGCCTTCTCCAGTTACAAGGTGAACTTCAAGTCCACCTCCACCCAGCGGGGCCCCTACCCCATCCAGGCCTACCTCAAGTTCAGTGATGGCACCAACCTGCAGGTGGTGAACGAAACCCTTGATGCCCAGCCCGGCCAGTTCCGCCAGTTCGGCCCCTTCTACCCACCGGCGGGCAAACTGGTGACCCAGGTGAACGTGAAGGTGGGCTCGGGCTACAACGCCAATGCCACCGGTTTCAGCTACACGATCTCGGTGTTCGGCTGCCGCTGAGGAAGCGGTCGCAAACCAGGCCAGGTTCAGAGGTCCAGGCTCGGCAGCGCCCGTGGGCAGAGCTTGAGCGGGCAGCCATCGGCGCTGTACAGGGCATCCGCCGCCGACAGGCAACCGCCGGCGTTTTTGCGCGGCACCTGCCGTGGCTGGATCCTCAGCGGTTGCAGCACCGAGTCGTTCAGGGGGACCAGCAGCGGGCAGGAGGCCCCCGGCACCCAGGGCGCGCTGGACAGGGGTGGTACTGCCAGGGGCTGCTGGGCCAGGGCGGAAACGGGAGCGCCGAGCATCAGGGGGAGCGCCGCCAGGAGTGAACGCTTCAACACTGGAGTTGCCATGATGACGCCGCGTCAGGCCACGGGCCCAGGGTAGGGATGAGCAACGAGGAGAGGGAAGATCTGGTGGGGCGACTGGCGCAGGAATCCCGCGACTTCGAGGGCACCAGCAAGGATCCTGAGCGCAATTGCTGGCTGGTGGTGCACCGCCATGCCCATGGGGTGCTGCCCAGCGAATACGACATCCGCGACGTGCCCGAAGATCTTTACCTCGAGGTGCTCGCCAGGCGCCGAGAGCTCAGCTGAGGCTTTCGTCCGGTCACGGAACCCATCAGATCGGCCACCGGCTCGATCCTGGACCGGGTCAGGAACCGAGCGGCCTCCTCAGCGGAACAGGCCTGCTCCAGATCGGCCCAGTCGATGGCATAGCCCAGGGCCCTGGCTCGCTCGATCAGCTGCCCCCATGGCTGATGGCCCCTGTCGGTGTTCCACTGCTGGGCACCCTGCCGCAGCAAGGCCCTCAGGCTCGGCTGCTGCTCGGCATCGACCACCAGCCGTCGCAGTTGCTCCAGGGACATCTCAGCCGCTTCATCGGGCCTGCCCACCATCGCGCCGCAGCCATGGACAGCACAGCCTCGGGACACAAAGACAAAAAAACCACCCCTGAGGCAGGGGTGGAGAAGAGAAGGCGTAGACGCCGATCAGCTGAGATCAGAGGAGCAGGTACCGGTGACTCTGGATCAGGCCCAGCCCTTGGCAGCCATTTCCTCGACGTAGGCGGACACATCGGCGATGTCAGTTTCGGTCAGCTTGCCGAGAAAGGCCGGCATGGCGTTCTTGCCAACGGTGACCTGAGCGGCGATGGCTGCCTCATGGTCGGTGCTGTAGTTGGCCAGGTAGGCCGTCAGGGCGTCAGCCTTGAGGGTGCGCTCGGCGTTCACCACATTGCCGCCGCCCATGTGGCAAGCGGCGCAGTTGGCGGAGAAGATCTGGCCGCCGTGGGCAGCGTCGGCGGCAAAACTGGGAGCGGCTCCCAGCAGCAGTGCCAGGCAGACGGCGAAGAATGAAAGCAGGCGACGCATCAGGGAGGCGAGCAATGGAGCGGGCAACCCGTCAAAAATAGAGTCCCGCCACCGGAAGAGAGCCGGCGGCGGGAGCGGATCGAAACAATGTCGTTACTGAGCCCCAGCGGGGTTCACTCGACGATCACCTTTCCGACCATGCCGGCACCGCGGTGGGGCTCGCACCAGTAGTCGTAGGTGCCGGCCTGATCGAAGGTTTCATCCCAGCTTTCCCCGGGGGCGAAGGCCAGGGTGGTGTGGCTGAGCTCCTCATGGCCATCGAAGACGGCGTTATGGGGGGCCAGCTTGTTGTTCACGAAGTGGACCGTATCGCCCTTGCTGATCGTGATCTCACTGGGCTCGAAGGCGAGCATGCCGGCGTCGGTGCCGAGCTTCACTTCAACGGTGGCAGCCTCAGCCGGCTGCACGGAGCTGACGCTCACCAGCACCAGCAGCGCTCCGAGCAGAGCAGAAGCGGCAACAGCCCGGAAGAGGCGAGCCGCGGAAGCCATCAGACCTTGAACCATCTGGTAATCCTGACACTGAGGGCAGCGTATGACGTCTTCAGATCCTTCCGCGGTGAGGCAGCCCCGCCAGCTCGAACACCGCCTCCAGGCTGGGGGCATGGCTCACCAGATCGAAGCGCTCCGGCGGGCTCACCGGGTCGTGGATGAAGTGGCGCTGGCGGATGCTGAAGCGATCCCAGGCATTCACCTCGATCGGCAGCACCCGGATCAGGGCTTCGATCCACCAGCCGTTCAGCGCCAGCCCGAGAGGCGGCCGCCAGCTGCGGCGCCAGCGGCAGAGGCGGCTCACGGTGTCATCCACGGTGACGGCAGGCTGACCCAGCACGAGCCGGCGCAGCGGCCCCTGATTCGGCTCCGGATTGGGCTGGTGGGGGTTCAGGGCCAGATGGGAGCAGACCAGGGCGATGTCAGCGGCATGGATGAAATGGAAGCTGGCCTCGGCCCGCAGCCACTTCGCCAGCCACAGCCAACGCACCGCTTCCTTGAGGCCGGCCGTGAGGTAGCTGGTGGGGTGGGGATCGCCAGGACCCACCGAGCCACCGAACACGAGCGTGGGGAAGACGGCGACGATCCGCTCGGCCAGGGGATGGCGCTCCAGCTGCTGCAGGCAGAGGGCCTTGGTCTGGATGTACTCGGTGCCGTAGGCCTCCGCTTCCGGCAGCAGCTGCAACTGCTGGTCAAGGATGCTGGCGGTGGAGAAATAGATGATCTGCTCCAGCCGCTCGGGATCGAGCCGGCCCAGCAGCTCTTTCACAGCCACCACATTCACCTGATGGGCCCGCTCGGGGTCGCCCCAGGCTGTGGCGGTGTGAATCACCCGGGTGGCCGAAGCGATCGCAGCGGCATGGGGTGCCTGATCGCGCAGGTCCCCCACCAGCAGGCTGATGCGTGGATGCTGCCGGGGCACGGCCGTCAGCTTGGCGGGATCCCTCAGCCAGAGCAGCAGCTCGGCATCGGAGTTGCCCAGCAACTGCTCGGCGATGGCCTGGCCGACGCAGCCGCTCGCTCCGGTGATCAGAACCCGGGCGGGTCCGTTGGCGCTGCTCAAACGGCTGCCCCCAGCAGCTCGTTCACCGACTTGCCGGCCTCGAAGAACACCCGGGCGTTCTCTTCGGGCGTGCCCGGCAGGATGCCATGGCCGAGGTTGAGGATGTGGCGGCGGCCTCGGGCCTTGAGCACGGTGTCGACGATACGTGCCCTGATCGCTTCCGGCGTGCCGAAGAGCAGACCTGGATCCACATTGCCCTGCACACCGAGGTGCTGCGGCAAGCGGGCGCAGCCGTCGGCCATGTCCACGGTCCAGTCGAGCGAGATGAAATCGA
This sequence comes from Synechococcus sp. CS-205, assembly GCF_025128255.1. Lineage (NCBI taxonomy): Bacteria > Bacillati > Cyanobacteriota > Cyanophyceae > Synechococcales > Synechococcaceae > Synechococcus > Synechococcus sp. CS-205. The sequence goes on along the minus strand of NZ_JAHLZB010000024.1, from coordinate 252,945 downwards.
CGCCGGTGGTGGCCATCCGCTCCAGCACACCGGCGCTGCCGGAGATGTAGAGAATCAGGGGGGTATCGGGGTGCTTCGCCTTGACCTGATCCACCACCCGTTTCTGATAAGGAGCGGCGAACACGTCGTAGTCGATCGGGCTGAGCTGACCGGCCCAGGAATCGAACAGCTGCACCACCTGGGCGCCGCTCTCGATCTGATAGCTCACGTAGGCGGCGATTGAATCAGCCAGCAGGCCCAGAAGGCGGTGAAGCAGCGCCGGCTCCTGGAAGGCCATGGCCTTGATCACGGCGTAGTTCTTGCTGCTCCTGCCCTCCACCGCATAGGCGGCAAGGGTCCAGGGGGCCCCCACGAAGCCCAGCACCGCCGCCCCGTTGCCCACGCTCTGTCGCAGCCGGCCCAGCACCTCGCCGACGAACGGAAGTGAGGCCGCGGCATCCAGGGGCCTCAGCGCTTCCACCTGGGCGAGGCTGCGAATCGGCGGGTCGATGATCGGTCCCTTGCTCTCGATGATGTCGAAATCGATCCCCATCCCCGGCAGGGGCGTGAGGATGTCGGAGAAGAGAATCACTCCATCGGGTTGAAAGGCCCGGTACGGCTGCATCGAAATCTCATAGGAGAGATCGGGCTGCTCCGAGCGTTCCCGGAAGCCGGGATGGCGGTCGCGCAGGTCGCGGTAGACCTTCATGTAGCGCCCGGCCTGGCGCATCATCCAGACCGGTGGCCGCTCCACCTGCTCACCTCGGGCGGCGCGCAGCAGCAGGGGGAGCGATTCGGCCATGGGTGAAAGGAATGCCAGGGGCGAACCTACCCGAGCGCACCACCTGTTTCGGTGGCTTCGTCACAGAGGGGCTGGCTGCGAACCGGGTCGCGCTGCAGCACCAGCACGCTCAGAGGCGGCAGGCAGAGGTCGAGCGACTGGCTGTAGCCATGGAGCGCCCACTCCTCGGTGAATTTGCCCCCCAGATTGCCGAGGTTGCTGCCGCCATAGCGGCTGCCATCGGTGTTGAAGACTTCGGCGTAGTAGCCCTCCATCGGCACCCCCACCCGGTAATGGGAATGGCTCTGGGGCGTGAAGTTGGCCACCACAACCACCCAGCGGCCCGTAAGGGTTTCCCGACGCATGAAGCTGATCACCGAATGGCGGCTGTCGCTGCAGTCGATCCACTGGAAGCCGTAGTGGTCGAAATCCTCCCTCCAGAGTGCCGGCTCCTCGCGATAGAAACGATTGAGATCGTCGACCAGATTGCGCAGCCCCTGGTGGGCCTCGTACTGCAGCAGGTCCCACTGCAGGTCGCCCCAGACGTTCCATTCCGAGCGCTGGCCGAACTCCATGCCCATGAAGATGGTCTTCTTGCCCGGATGGGTCCACATGTAGGCGAGCAGAGCGCGCACATTGGCGAACTTCTGCCAGTCGTCACCCGGCATCTTGTGCAACAGGTGGCTCTTGCCATGCACCACTTCATCATGGCTGAGGGCAAGCATGAAGTTCTCGGTGTAGTGGTACATGATCGAGAACGTGACATTGTTCTGGTGGAACTGGCGGAACCAGGGATCCAGCTCGAAATAATCGAGCATGTCGTGCATCCAGCCCATGTTCCACTTGAGGTTGAAGCCGAGGCCACCCATGTCGGTGGGCTTGGTCACCATCGGCCAGGTGGTGGATTCCTCGGCGATCGAGAGGGCTCCGGGGAAGTGGTGGAACAGCACTGAATTGGCCTGCTGCAGAAAGCGCACCGCCTCGAGGTTTTCACGGCCGCCCTCCTCGTTGGCCAGCCATTCGCCATCGGGGCGCAGGTAATCGCGGTAGAGCATGGACGCCACCGCATCCACGCGGATGCCGTCGAGGTGAAACTCCTCGAACCAATAGACCAGATTCGCCACGAGGAAGTTGCGCACCTCGTTGCGGCTGTAATTGAAGATCAGCGTTCCCCATTCCTTGTGCTCGCCGATGCGGGGATCGGCATGCTCGTAGAGGTGGCAGCCATCGAAGAAGGCCAGGCCATGGCTGTCCTTGGGGAAGTGGCCAGGCACCCAGTCGAGGATCACCCCGAGGCCTTCGGCGTGGCAGCGGTCCACGAAGGCACGGAATTCATCCGGCGGCCCGAAGCGGCTGGTGGGGGCGTAGAAGCCCGTCACCTGGTACCCCCAGGAGCCATCGAAGGGATGCTCGGCGATCGGCATCAGCTCGATGTGGGTGAAACCCCTCTCCTTCACATAGGGGATCAACCGGTCGGCGAGCTCGGGATAGGTGAGCAGCCGTGCGCCGGGTTTGAGATCGGCTGCAGCCACGGGCGGGCGCGGGCTGCCATCGGCCTCGATGTAGGGCTGATCAGCCGGGCCATGCATCCAGCTGCCCAGGTGCAGTTCGTAGACCGAGATCGGCTGATTGAGGGGATCGCGGCTGTCGCGCTCGGCCAGCCAGGCCTGGTCGCCCCAGCGGTACTGGCCCAGCTGGGTGACCACCGAGCCGGTCTGGGGGCGGACCTCGTGCTGAAAGCCGTAGGGATCCGCTTTCTGATAGCAGTGGCCCTCGGGGGAGCGCACCTCGTATTTGTAGAGCGTGCCGGTCGTCAGACCAGGCACGAACAGTTCCCAGATTCCCCCGATGCGCAGCTGCATCGGGTGATGACGGCCATCCCAGCTGTTGAATTCGCCCAGCAGGGCCACGCTGCGGGCATTGGGGGCCCAGAGGGCGAACTGCACGCCGGCGATGCCCTCGCGCTCACAGGGGTGGGCGCCGAGGCGGCGCCAGATGTGATGGTGGTTGCCCTCGGCGAACAGATGGCGATCGAGCTCGCCCATCCATTCCTCACGGAAGGCCCAGGGATCGTGTTGCTGGTGCTCGATGCCACCGCGCTGCACCCTGTACTGGTAGCGCCGACCGGGATCAGCGCTCAGCTCTGCCTCGAACACCCAGGGATGGTGGGGTGTGGCCATGGGCAGGGTCTGGCCGTCGAGCAGGAGGTGCACCTGGCTGGCCTCCGGCATCCAGGCCCGCACCACCCAGCCATCGCCGTGGGGCTGGGGCCCCAGCACGGCGAAAGGATGATCGTGCCGGCAGTCCTGAAGCCTCTGCCCGTCTTGGACCATCCATTCGAGGCTGGTGGAAGGCATCGATCAACGGCAGTCGAAAGCGGAGCTTAGGCCCGCCGTTCCTGCCGCCTCCCTGGATCAGGGCAGGGGGGCTCCTGGGCGCTCCGGGTCTTCGGGGAAGTCGACGCCGATGATGTGACCCTCCGGATCAAAGATCACGAAGAGGTTGTCGGTGACCCTCTGAAACTGGGTGGTGACGAGCACCAGCTGCTGAGGACCACCTTCACTGGCCACCACGGTGCCGCGCAGGCGCTGAAACGAACCCGTGAGTTTCTCGAGATCTTTCCAGCGGTTGAGGAGGTCCTGGGGCGTGATCTCCTCCTGAAGCTCGCGGATCAGCAGACTGCGGGCATCGACCACACGACCCTCGCTGAGGGCGGTGATGAAGGTGGTGGCGATCTGCTTGATCGGCTTGTCCTGCTGATCCAGTTCCCAGCCCAGGAGACGTCCTTGGCCATCAAGCACCAGCACCAGGGGCCGGCTGCCGGCGGATCCCCTCAGCTCCGCCTCCACGGTGCTGTCATCCACACCCGAAGACACCTCGGTGATGCGGCTGTCGAGGATCGGTCCCTGTTCGCGCAGTCGTTCGCGCAGTCGTTGGCGCACCCGCTCCACCGTGGTGAGCTTCCTCAGATCAGGGGCCAGGCGATCGAACACGGCCTGACTGTCCTGGCGTTTCAGGGCATCGAGCAACACCTGACCGGCCGCGCGGGCCTGGGCCTGCGGCAGGGCGGAGGTGGCCAGCGACGGACCCCCATGCAAGCCAGCAGCCAGGGCCATCGCCAGCAGGGGGACACGCAGGTTCATGGAGATGACCGGAGGACAGCAGGCTCGCGTCAGTCTGCCCCAGGATCAAGCGGCAGCAGGCGCAGGTGGGCATCGGCCAGTTGCAGTTCGAGGGTGATCACCCGGTGGACCGGGCCCACAGGACCCAGCGGACACTCGCCTGTGCCGGGGTTGACCGCCACCTGGGGCCAGGCTGAAGCGGCCAGGGACAGCCGCAGCCGTTCCCCTGCGCAGATGGTGGCCACCAGAGGCTGCAGGCTGAGGCGCCGCCGCTGCCTGCGACGGCAGTGGGGACCGAGGAAGCGCACCACACCCGTGCTCAGTTGCCAGGACGTGCCCTGGCGGATCACCGAGAGAGCGCCACAGAGATCGAAACCGTCCTGATCAGCGCAGATCTCCAGGTCAAGCACAGGCCGCCCCGCCAGCTGCAGCGGCTCATCCAGGGGTGCCGTGGTGAAGCAGGCCACATCGGAGCGGGCATCGAGATCCGTGCGGGCCACCGGGCCGGCGTCGAGCCCCAGGTGTCCCCCCCGCCCCGGGACCGGCCGCCACGGGTCGTGAACGAGCCAGAGTGCACCCCCTCCATCGCCACCGGGAAGCAGGCGACCTTCGTCGGCATCAATGGCGGCCAGGCCCCCGCTGCCCAGGGACCAGTCCCGTCGACCGCTGCCGGCGTCGCTCAGGCCCTGCCACTGACCGCTGCCCAGATCGGCGATCGCCTCCTTGGGATGAACCTCCAGTCCCTCCCTCCCCCGCAGGTGCCGATCAAAGAAACTCAGCTGCAGGCGATCGAGTCCCCCGCTCCAGTTCAGGTGGCTCCAGGCACCGATCCGCACCCAGGGGTCAGCGCCCGCGGCGCGGCCACGGGCCAGCAGATCCAGCACCCCCACCAGGTGCGGATCATGCCAGCCCCCCACCAGCAGCATCGGCTGGCGGAAGAGGGCTTCGGGAGGCTCATGCCGCCGCCAGCCCTGGGGCTGGCCAGGATCCAGCCGTAACCAGCCCAGCCCCATCCCCCCCGGATCATGGCGCTCCAGCAGGGCCAGGCCATCGGAGGGAAAGGTGCCGTCCTGCAGGCTGCGGCGGATGCGATTCCAGGCGCTCGGGTCCCCGGCGCGGCGCATGGTTTCAGCCGCCAGCTGCAACGCCCAGCCGAGGCCCAGCCCCCACCAGTGGGCACCCCCCTCGCTGGCCCAGTGCAGGCGTTCGTCAAGACCGGCCATCGCGGGTGCCAGGGCATCGGGAAGCGGACTTCCCGGGCTGAGCAACAGCTGGCTGAGCCCCTGGTAGGAGAACCCATAGGTTCCCACCCGTCCATTGGCATAGGGGAGGGTGCGGGCCCAGGCCAGGGCCACGCCGCCATCGGCAGCCTCCTGGGCAAACCCCCTGAATTCTCCCTGGGACGCCCCTCGCCCACGCACGTCCTGCACCGCCACCGCATAGCCCTGGCTGGCGTACCAGCGTGGATGGGCATAGGTGACAGTGGACGCGATCGCCCGCCCGTAGGGCTGTCGCATGAGCAGCAGGGGCCAGCGGCCCGGCTGCGTCGGTTTCCAGATTCGGGTCGCCAGCAACACCCCGTCAGGGCAGGGCATCCACTCCTCGAGAACTTCGGTGTCCAGCTGGAAGACTCAGCGCACGTCGGGACAGTGCAGACCCACCACATAGGTGGTGAGAATCTCGGCATCGGTGGAGTTCAGCCCCTGGCTCTTGGCCACCATCGCAATCGCTTCCGGTGATTTGGAGGTCACCCCGCGTCCGTTGAGCTGACGCAGGTCGTCGCAGAGACGCTTGGCCAGCTGGGGATTCTGCTTGACCGACTCCAGCAGGGGTGAGGCGGCCTGCAGCGGAGGCAGGGGAAGGGCAGCGCTGAGCAGCACCGCGAAGCAGGTGAAGGCCAGTCGTCTCACTGCTGGCTGGAGTGGGCGTTGTCGTCCGGTGAGAGAAGGCAAGGGCAAGAAACGTCCTCCACTCGGTGGATCACTCCATTTGAGAGGCTTCCGGCGTCTGGATGGAGAGATCTTGGTCAGTTTGCCGGGCGACCGGAGGCCCGCCGGGCCGTGGCGATCCAGGCGCGCACCTCGGGAAGGGTGGGCACCGGCAGGGCGGATCCGATCAGCGAGCGCTGCAGGCGGCCGAGCTGGCGGTGGGCCTGCTGGGGGGAGGCCTCAGCCAGAGCAGAGGAACTGGCCAAGCCTGCATGCAGCAGCAGAGCGGCCTGCTCGGGGGCCAGACCCAGCTCGCTGATCAGGCGAGCCTGGGCGCGCAACCTGATCAGCCGCTGCTCGGAAGCTCCGTGGCGGGCCAGGCGCCGCAGGGCCGGATCGCTCAGGGCGGCCAGGGAGGACCAGTCCTGCAGGCCTGCCTGCTGCAGCTGGGTCTGCTCAGCGCTGAAGTGGGGAGGAACATCAAGCATCGGCAGCAGGGGGCTCAGCGCAGCACGGTCACCGTGCCGTCCTCGAGGCTGCGGGTGGCCTCGGCCAGCACCACCGGGCGGCTGGTGCCGGCACCGGCAGGCTCGACCCGCCGCAGGCGCACATGCACCAGCCCATCGGCACTGCTGCGACCGCTGCCGCGCAGGTTGAGGGCCAGCTGCTCCACCGTGGGGCCATAGGTGTCGCTCGACAGCTCCGGCGGCGCTGCTGCGACCACAAGACTGGTTCCGTTGTCGAAGACCACCGGCACGGTCACGGCTCCCTCCACCTGGATGCGCGGTGAATAACTGATGGCAAAAGCGAGGCAGGACAGGGAAAGCAGGACCGTGAAGCTGGTGACCCCCACCAGGCGGAAGCGGATCCCCCAGCTCCGCACGAATCCCGCCACCATCAGCACGGCCAGCACTCCACTGGCGGCCCCCAGCCAGAGACCGGCTTTGAGCAACAGCGGATCAACGGGCATGGCGGCCTGGGCAGAAGCGGAAACCCCTTTATATTGCGGCGTCCTCAGGCGGTGACAGCAACGAGCCGATGGGGTCCCCGCCTTCGCCTGAGACGGGTACCGAGCCCCGCAGTCGCCGCAGTCAGCTGCTGCTGGCGGCCGTCCTGGGGGGAAGCGCAGGCCTGCTGGGAGCCTGGTGGGGGTCTGATCACCTGGCGCGCTGGGCCTACGAGAGCTGGCGGCCCCGGCTGGAAACCCTGATCGGTCGTGGGCTTGGCCACCCGATCCAGCTCGGTCCCTATCAGGGGCTGAGGCCCTGGGGTCTGAGCATCGGTCCCACCCGTGTGCTGAGCGGGCCGGCCGACCGCTCCAACCTGCGCCTGAAAGGGCTGGGGGTAAGCCTGGACCCGGCGAGCACCCTCCTCGAGCGCGCCCTGGTGCTGCAACTGCGGCCCCGAGGGGCCCAGCTCAACCTCATCCCGAACGCCAAGGGACAGGTCTGGGTCTTCGGGCCAGCAGGCACGAAACCACCGCCAAGACTGTCGCTCAAGCTTCTGCTGGAGCAACCCGCACGCTTTCGCCTTGGCACTGGCGATCTCGACCTCAAGCTGCAGGGCCGGGGGGAGGTGAGGTTGCACCGTCGCAGCGCCGACTGGCGTGTCACGGCCAGGCCGCGGGCTCAGGGCAGCGCTGGGGCCAGCAGGGCCCGTGGCCGTGCCCTGCTGCGGGGGTCGGCGAACTGGGGCAATGGCGATGTTCGGCTTGGCCTTGATCTGCGCCGCTGGGATCTGGCCCCCCTGGTGTCGCTGATCCCCCGCGCCCGTCCCCCGCGCCAACAGGCTCTTAAGGGAACCGCCAACGGCCGTCTCGAGCTCAGCCGAAGCCAGGGGAAGGCCAGCTGCAGAGGCTCCCTGCGCCTGGCCGGTCTCGAGCTGCGTGATCCGCTTCTGCCGGCTCCACTCCAGACCAGACGCCTCTCGCTCGGCTGCCGAGGGCAGCGGATCCTGCTGGAGGGTGACCCCTGGCGGATGGCGAACTGGCAAGGAACTCTCAAGGGCTCCCTGGTTCCCGGTAACCGTTTCGATCTGAGCCTGACCGCCAACGACCCCAAGCGAGGCGATCGGCTCGGACTGGGGTTGCGCGGACCCTGGCGGCAGCCCCTTCTGGCACTGGATGGCCACATCCCCCTGGGCAAAGGAACCCCCACCAGCCCCCAACCGCTGAAGTTCAACGCCCTGTTTCGTGCCGACTGGCGGCGCAGCCTTCAGCTGCGTCTCGAGAGCCTGAAAGCGCGCTCCGGCCGCTCCGAACTCACGGCACAGGGACAGGTCTGGCCCAGGCTTGATGTGCGCAGCCAGCAGCTGAGGCTGCATCCATCCCTCTGGCAACCGGCCGGAGCAGTGGCCCAGGGCCTGCTGGGCCGCGACTCGTGGCTGGAGGGGGGGCTTCTGCTGGGGGGAAGCCTGAGGGAGCCGACCCTCAGCGCCACCTTCCAACGCCAGGGAACCACCCTGCTCAACCTCCAGGCCAGCGCCGGTCCCGACGGTGACCGCCCTGGTCCTCTCGGACGCCTGAAAGCCAGGCTGAGCGCCCCCTCCGGACTCCGCCTGGAGGACACCCTGCTGCTCGGACCCATCAGCGCCGATCTGGCCTGGTCCGGCAATCGCCTCAGTCTGCTGAGTTTCGAGAGTCCGGAGCTCAGTGCCGACGGCGGCCTCCCCCTTCGCTGGCAGCGCCGGCGCGGCCTGGTGGCGGGTGATCTGGGGCTGAACCTCCAGCTCAGGCCTTACGCCCTGGCCCGGATCGGCCCCTTGCTGGGCACCACCCTTCAGGGGGAGCTCAGCGCCCGGGGCCGCCTGAGCGGACCCCTCTCGGCCCTGCGGCCCGACCTCTGGCTGTCGGTGCGTCAGCCCGGCGGGGGGCCGCTGCAACTGCTGGAAACCTGGGAAGGAAGGCTGACGGCACGCTCAGGCGGCGGCGGCGACCTGGCTCTGGATGCCGTCGCCCCTGCCTCGGGGGGAAGCCTGAAGGCACAGCTGAACCGCTCCTGGTTGCCCACCCAGGTGGAGCTGCGGCGCCAGCAGGGACTGCTGACCCTCAACGGCGATGCCCGTCGCTACCGCTGGCAGGCGTCCCGCTTTCCCCTCAGGGGCCTGCGCCTGGCCTTGGGGGATCCCGCCAGGCCCAGGGCCCTCGATGGTCTGCTCAGCGGCAAGGGGATTCTGGATCTTCAGCCTCTGGCCATGGAGGGGAGCGTGGCCCTGGAGAGGCCGATGCTGATGGGGGTGCGCGGGCAGCGGCTGGCCGCCTCCGGCCGTTACAGCGCAGGGCGTTTCCGCCTGAAGGGCGAGTTCACCCCCCTGACCGGTGGAACGGTGGCCCTCAGCGCCGATGGGCAGCGCAGGGGAGGTCTGAGCACCCGCATCGAAGGCCGGGGATTGCCACTGCAACTGTTCCAGGAGTTGGCCCAGGCCCTGACGATCTGGCGGGGCGAAGCTCCACCGCCCAGGGGGAGGGCCAGCGATCTGGGCACGCTCGTGATCGACACCCTCGGGGGCACGATCGATGGCCAGTTGCAGGCCCTGCGGGCCGCTCAGGCAAGGCTGGCGGAGTTTCGGCCCACCAGGCCCGCCGGATCACGGATGACGCTCGAAGACCTGCGTGGTCTGGTCGATCTCGACGTCAACCTGGCCGGAGCCGATCTGGAACGCCTCAACCTCGACGTGGCCGCCAAGGGCCACGTCTGGATGCGGGCCGACGACCGCGACCAGGCCCTCGAGCTCGATCCCTTCCGGGTGCGGATTCAAGGACCGATCCAGGGCGGGAAGGGCAGCTTCAGCCTTGAGAACCTCCCCCTGACCCTGCTGGCCCTGGCCACACCCGTGCCCAGCAGCCTGCGTGGGGGGGTGAATCTGGAGGGCTCGTATCAGCTGGGATCCGGCACCCGCGAGCGCGCATTCCGCACCAGCCTGAGCCTGAGCAACGCCAGCCTCAACGGCATCCCACTGCGGCTCGAGGACGCCGATGTGAGCCTGGAAGGGGAAGCCCTGGCCCTGGCGGCCTCCCTGCGCAGCGAAGGGGCCGACGGCAGCATCGACCTCAGCGGCACCATTCCCCTCGATCCCCGCGAGGAGGGATTGAAGCTGCGGCTCTCCAGCCGAGGCGATGGCCTGCGCTTCATCAGCACCCTGGTGGGACAAGGACTGCAATGGCGCAAGGGCAACGCCGACCTGGAGCTGCTGATGCGGGGCAGCCTGCTCCAACCGCTGGCGAACGGCTTCCTGCGCTTCCGAGACGGCGAGCTGGTGGTGGGCGGTCAGGAGATCCGCCAGCTCCAGGCCACGGTGCTCTTCGATTTCGAAGAGTTGCTGGTGCAGGAGTTCAAGGCCCGCATGGGCAGCCAGGGCGAGCTCGACGGCAGCGGGGGTCTGGGTCTGTTCAAAGACATCACCCAGCGTCAACCCCTCAACCTGACGATCAGCAAAGCCCGCATCAGCGGGCCCCGCCTCAACGCGCTCACCGACGGCAGCCTGGCCCTGCGCGGCAGCTTGCTGCGACCGCAGCTGAGCGGTGAATTGCGCTTCAGCAAGGGCACGATCAATGGTCAGCCCGGGGCCCTGGCCCAGGAAGACGCCGACGGGGTCCTCAAACCGAAGCCGGCGAAGCGGCTGGCAGAGGAAGACTGGAACTTCGAGAAACCCCTGGTGTTGCTCGGCCCCGATGTGGAGAGTGACACGGCCCAGTCCCTGCGTGAATCAGTGCCACGGGTACCCCTTCTGCGTCTGGACAACCTGCGTCTTGCCCTCGGCCCGGATCTGGAGGTGGTGGTGCCGCCGGTGGCCAACTTCAAGACGGGCGGCAGCCTCGCCCTCAATGGCCCGATCGACCCCAGCCTCAGCATCAGTGGTGTGGTGCGGTTGCTCGGTGGTCGCCTGAGCCTGTTCACCACCAATTTCACCCTCGATCCCGACGCCCCCAACGTGGCGGTGTTCACCCCAAGCCTCGGGCTGATCCCCTATGTGGACATCGCCCTGCGCACCAGGGTGTCGGACACCCTCAGGGTGGGCCGGAGCCGGGGAGGGATCGACGACACCGACCTCCGGGGGGATTACACCCCGCTCGATCAGCTCAATCTGATCAAGGTGGTGGTGACCGCCAGTGGTCCGGCCGACCAGATCCAGGAATCCCTCACCATCCGCAGCTCCCCACCCCTGTCGCAAGAGCGGCTGGTGGCGCTGATCGGCGGCAGTTCCCTGGCGGGTCTGAGCGGCGGCAACGCCACGACGGCCCTGGCCACGGTCTTCGGTCAGTCGCTGCTCTCGCCACTGATCGGGACCCTCAGCAACGCCTTCGGCCAGCGGGTGAGTTTCTCGATCTTTCCCACCTTCTTCACCCCGTCGGCGAACGAGGTGGGCAGCAATGCGTCGGGATCACGGCGGGAGTCCCGCCGGGCTCCCGCCCAGCTGGTGCTGGGCTCGGAGCTGGGCCTCGACATCACCGAGCGCTTCAACTTCTCGGTGCTGGCGGCACCGAACCGCACCGACATCCCCCCCCAGCTCACCCTGCGCTACCAGGCCAGTGACACCCTGGGCCTGCAGGGATCCTTCGACACCGAAGGGCGCTGGCAGAGCCAGCTGCAGTTGTTCTTCCGCTTCTGATGGGCTCCGCTTGAGATGGAACTGATCGGCGCGGATCTGGGGGGCACCGCCATCAAGCTGGGCCGCTTCGACGCCGGCGGTGCCTGCCTGGCCGAACTCGAGTGCCCCACCCCTCGACCGGCCCTGCCCGGAGCGGTGAGCATGGCGCTGGTGGAGGCGATCACGGCCGTGGATCCTGAAGGCAGGGCCGATCGGGTGGGGATCGGCCTGCCCGGACCGATGGACCGCAGCGGCCGGGTGGCGCGGGTGTCGATCAACCTGCCCGGCTGGCACGACGTTCCCCTGGCCGACTGGCTGGAGCCCCAGCTGGAGCGGCGGGTGATCCTGGCCAATGACGCCAACTGCGCCCTGCTGGGGGAGGCCTGGCTGGGGGCGGCCCGGGGCCGGAGCGACGTGCTGCTGCTCACCCTGGGCACGGGTGTGGGTGGAGCGGCCCTGCTGGGGGGCCAGCTGTTCACCGGCCGGGATGGGGCGGCGATCGAGCCCGGCCTGATCAGCATCGACCCTGAGGGTCCCCCCTGCCGCAGCGGAAACCGGGGCTCGCTCGAGCAGTTCTGCAGCATCACGGGGCTGGGCCGCCTCAGCCCGCTGGATCCAGCCGAGCTCGGCCGCCGCGCCGACGGGGGTGATCCCGAAGCCCTGGCCGTCTGGGACCGCTACGGCCGCTGGCTGGGGATCGGTCTGAGTTCACTTCTCTACGTGCTCACTCCGGAGCTGGTGCTGATCGGCGGTGGCCTCAGTGCCGCCAGCGACCACATCCTGCCGGCTGTCTGGCGGGAGGTGGAGCAGCGGGTGCTGCCGGAGAGTCGCCAGGGCCTGGAGATTCGCCGCTGTGCCCTGGGCAACGGGGCCGGACGGCTGGGGGCGGTGCGGCTGGCCCTGGACACCCTGCCGGCCTGAGCCGGGGGGGCAGGAATGGGCGGCTGGAATGATGGTCAGATGGCTTCCACCCCATCCGGCGTCCCCGATCCAAGCCCCGAGCTGCTCAGCCGCGCCGGTGCCGTTCGCCGCGCCGCCATGGCCCTGGGGCAGTGCACGGATGAGCAGCGCCGGCAGGCGCTGCTGGCGCTGGCCCAGGCGCTCGAGCAGGCTGGCGACACGATCGTGGCCGCCAATGAGGCCGATCTGGAGGCGGCGGCGGCGGATCAGCTGGCGCCGGCCCTGGTGGCCCGCCTCAAGCTCGATGGCGCCAAACTCGCCAGCGCGATCGAGGGGGTGCGTCAGCTGGCCGCGCTTCCCGATCCCGTAGGGCGGCGTCAGCTGCACACCGAGCTGGATGCCGGCCTGGTGCTGGAGCGGATCAGCGTGCCCCTGGGGGTGGTGGGGGTGATCTTCGAGGCCCGGCCGGATGCCCTGATCCAGATCGCGTCGCTGGCGATCCGCTCCGGCAACGGCGCTTTGCTCAAGGGGGGACGCGAGGCCAGCCGCAGTTGCGCAACGATCTTCCAGGCTCTGCAGGCGGGTCTGGCGGCCAGTGCGGTGGATCCGGGGGCCCTCGCCCTGCTCACCACCCGCCAGGAAAGCCTGGGGATGCTCAGGCTTGATGGCCTGGTGGATCTGATCATTCCCAGGGGATCGAACGCGCTGGTGCGCTTCATCCAGGACCACACCCGCATCCCCGTGCTGGGCCATGCCGACGGGGTCTGCCATCTGCTGGTGGACCGGGCTGCGGATCCCCAGCAGGCCCTGCGCCTGGCCATCGACAGCAAGACCCAGTACCCGGCCGCCTGCAACGCGATCGAAACCCTGCTGGTGCATCGTGAGGCCGCGCTCAGCTTCCTGCCTGCGGCCATCGCCGCCTTCGCGGCGGAGGCGGTGGAACTGCGGGGCTGCCCCGAGGCCTGTGCCCTGGGGGTGGCCAACCCAGCCCGCGAGGACGACTGGGGCAGGGAATTCTCCGACCGAATCCTGGCGGTGAAGGTGGTGGACAACCTCGAGCAGGCCCTCGAGCACATCGCCCGCCACGGGTCCCGGCACACCGACGCGATCTGCACGAACGATCCCGAAGCGGCCCGGCGCTTCCTCGCTGCCGTGGACAGCGCAGGGGTCTTCCTCAACTGTTCCACCCGCTTCGCCGATGGCTTCCGCTACGGCTTCGGTGCCGAAGTGGGCATCAGCACCCAGACCCTGCCACCCCGAGGCCCCGTCGGGCTGGAAGGCCTGGTCACCTACCGGTACCACCTGCGCGGGGAGGGGCACATCGTGGCCGACTACGCCAGTGGCGAGCGACGTTTCACGCACCGTTCCCTGCTCCTGTGACGACCCGATGAACGCTCCGGCCCCCCACATGCATCCAGTCGTCGCGAAGGGCGAGGCGATCCATGTGCACGGATTGCGGCTCTGGGCTCACGTGGGTGTGCTTGAGCAGGAGCGGGACCTGGGGCAATGGTTCGAGCTCGCCTTCAGCCTCTGGCACGACCTCGGCCCGGCAGGCCGCAGCGATGATCTGGCCCTCAGCCTGGATTACGGCCTGGCGATCCAGGCCCTGCAGGAGCAGGCTCGATCGATCCGCTGCCTCACGCTCGAGCACTACGCCGAGAGGATCATGGAGCGGATCGACCAGCTCTACGGCCCGGTGACCCAGCGGGTGATCCTGGGCAAATGCGCTGCCCCCGTGAGCGGCTTCAGCGGCCTGGTGCAGGTGGAGCGCTGGCGCCATGCCCCTGCAGGCGGCTGAACCGATGACCTACCCACCCCTGGTGATGGTCCATGGGCTCTGGGATTCGCCCCGCCTGTTCCGGCGCCTGGAGAAGCTCCTGGCGGGGGCCCGCGATCCGCTGCTGGTTCCCCACCTGAGCCACCGTCTGGGCGCCACTCCCCTGCTCCACCTGGCCGAGCGGCTGGGTCAGGCCATCGAGGCACGCTTCGGGGCGGAGGAACCGATCGATCTGCTCGGGTTCTCGATGGGCGGTGTGATCGCCCGTTGCTGGCTGCAGCTGCTGGGTGGGGAGCAGCGCACCCGCCGCTTCATCAGCGTGGCCAGCCCTCAGCAGGGAACGATCACCGCCCAGCCCTGGCCATCGTTCCTGCTGGGGGGAATCGCCGACATGAAACCCGGCAGTCCGCTGCTGCGCCAGCTCAACGAGGATCCTCAAGCCCTGGCAGGGGTGGAGTGCCTGAGCTTCTACACCCCAACCGACCAGGTGGTGGTGCCTGGCTGGAAGGCGGTCCTGCCCTTCGGGCCTGCCAGGCCCCTGCCGGTTTGGCTGCACCAGAACGTGCTCAGCGCACCGGCGTCGCTGAAGGTGCTGCATCGGGAGTTGTTGCGCCCCTGACGGCCTCCAAGGTTGAGCGCATCAGGCTGCCAACAGGCCTGAATGACGGATCAGGGCCTCGGCGGAGGGCTCCCGGCCGCGAAAGGCTTCGAACACCTCGGAGGGGCTTCGGCTGCCGCCGAGGCTGAGCACCGTGTCGCGGAAGCGACGACCCGTGCTCTGAACCTCCGGCTCGTTCTCCAGGCCCACCTCCTCGAAGGCGCTGAAGGCATCGGCGCTGAGCACCTCGGCCCACTTGTAGGAGTAATACCCGGCTGAATACCCCCCCGCAAAAATGTGGCTGAAGGCGCAGAGAAAGGAATCCTCCGGAATCGGAGGCAGCACAGTGGTGGTGGTGGCGATCTGACGGCGGAGGGCCTCGGGGCTCAGGCCCGTGGCGGGACTCCAGGCGCTGTGCAGGCGCAGATCCACCAGGGCGAAGTGCACCTGGCGCAGGGTGGCGCTGCCGCCCATGAAGGTGCGCGCCGCCAGCAGCTTGGCGAACTCAGCCTCGGGCAGGGGCTGACCGCTCTGCCAGTGCCGGGCCATGCCCAGCAGCGTGGAACGGTCGTAACACCAGTTCTCCATGAACTGGCTGGGCAGCTCCACCGCATCCCACTCCACATGGTTGATGCCCGCGGCCTCGGGACGCTCGACGGTGGTGAGCATGTGCTGCAGCCCATGGCCGAATTCATGGAAGAGAGTTTCCACCTCCTCGAAGGTCATCAGGCTGGGGGTGTCCCCCACGGGCGGACTCTGGTTGCAGATCAGGTAGGCCACCGGCAGCACCGGGTGGCCGGCGGCATCCCGGGAGCGACCCAGGCAATCGTCCATCCAGGCGCCGCCACGCTTGCTGCCCGGGCGGCTGTAAGGATCGAGGTAGAAGCCGGCGATGGCCTTGTCGTTGGCCGCGTCGAAAACACGGAAGAACCGCACATCGGGATGCCAGACCGGCGCCTCACCATCAGCAGCTTCGATGCGGATGGCGAACAGACGCCCGCAGAGGGCGAACAGCCCATCGAGCACCCGCGGCAGAGGGAACCAGGGACGCAGGGCCTCCCCATGCAGGTCGAAGCTCTCCCGGCGCAGCACCTCGGCCCAGAAGCTCACGTCCCAGGGTTTGAGCTCGCCGGCTTCGGCAGCACCATGGCGCTCGGCACAGGCGGCCAGGGCCTTCAGCTCCCGCTGTGCCGCCGGATAGGCCGCCGCGCGCAGGTCCTCCAGCAGGCGCTCCACCGCATCGACGGAGTCGGCCATCTTCGAGGCCAGGCTCACCTCGGCCCAGGTGGCGTAGCCCAGCCGAGCAGCCTGCTCACGTTTGAGGGTGAGGATGCGCTCGATCAGCGGACTGTTGTCGAGATCCCCCGATGAGGCACGGCTCACCTGGGCCTTGTAGAGCCGCTCGCGCAGGTCGCGGCGGCGGCTGTATTTGAGGAACGGCATGGCCCGGGGCATGTCCAGCCCCAGCAACCAGGGGCCCTTCTCAGCGCTGGGCTCGCTCCCATCCGCCGCCTTCAGACCCGCATCCCGTGCCGCCTGGGCCAGCAGCTGGCGCAGGCTCTCAGGCAGACCGTCCACCTCCTCGGTGGAGTTCAGGGCGAGGCTCCAGCCGTTGGTGGCATCGAGCACGTGATTCCCGAAACGGGTGGCGAGCTCGGCGAGCTCCTCACTGGCCGTATTGAAGGCGGCCTGGGCTTCGCCCTCCAGAGCCACCCCCCGCAGCTGCATGTCAAGCAGCTCAGCCTCGAGAATGCGCTCCTGGGTGGGATCCAGGGGCAGACTGCCGGCCCTGTGCTGCTCCTGCAGGCGCTTCAGGGCGTGGTAGATCGAGCGGCTCTGGCCAACGCGATTGCCGAAGGCCACCACGGCCCCCTGCTGGCTCCGGTGCGCCTCACGCAGCTCCGGGCTGTTGCAGACGCCATTGAGATGACTGACCACGCCCCAGCTCCAGCGCAGCCTCTCCCCCAGCCGCTGCAGGGGATCCATCACCTGGGACCAGCCCAGGGGTTCGGATGACCCCAGGGTCAGGTTCAGGCCATCCTCCAGATCACTCAGGCCGGCATTGAGCTCCTGAAGCAGCAGAGGAATCTGCTGGCGCACCTGCTCGGGCGTGATGGCTGGAAAATCAGGAAGGCCTTCGCCCCGCAACAGGGGGGGAGACAGCAGGGAGGCGCTCATGGCGGTGGTCCGCTTCAGTGGGCCCATTCCAGCCGATCAGCGGCGCCTTGGCGGTTCAGCCGAGAGCGGAAAGCCGTCCGATCGCCATCACACTGGGACTGCTCAGACCCTCCGCCAGAGCCGTGGTCGTGGCGCCGTAGAAATCGATCGCCAGACGCGGCCAGAAGCCGATGGCCAGGGTGGGCACCAGCAGGCAGAGGCCGATCACCAGCTCCCGGGGCTTCATGTCGCCCACCACAGCCAGTGCCGGAATCCTGGGGCCGAAGAAAACACGACGGCAGAGGGAGAGCAGGTACACCGGAGTAAGCACCAGACCGATGGCCGCCAGCACGATCGTGACCACCCGGAAGGGCACGGTGAAGCCATCGTTGGAGGTGATTCCAAGGAACACGGTGATCTCGCTGATGAAACCGCTCATCCCCGGCAGGGCCAGGGAAGCGAGCGAACTGGCCAGGAAGAAGGCGAAGGTGATCGGCAGCACCTTGGCGAGGCCGCCCATGTTGGGGATGGAGAGGGTCCTGGTGCGCTCGTAGAACACCCCTGTGACGAAGAACATCGAGGCGGCGATCAGGCCGTGGCTGATCATCTGCAGCATCGCGCCACTCATGCCGAGGCTGTCGATGGCCCCGATGCCCAGCAGGACGAAGCCCATGTGGCTCACGGAGCTGCAGGCGATGCGCCGCTTGACGTTGTCCTGGGCAAAGGCGTTGAGGGCCCCGTAGATGATGTTGACGATGCCCAGCACCACCAGGGCAGGGGCCAGTTGCACATGGGCTTCCGGCAACATCTGAACGTTGAAGCGCAGCAGGGCATAACCACCCATCTTCAGCAGCACACCCGCCAGCAACATCGACACGGGCGCATTGGCCTCACCATGGGCATCGGGCAGCCAGGTGTGCAGAGGGAACATCGGCAATTTCACCCCGAAGCCGATCAGGAAACCCAGATAACAGAGCAGGCCGAAAGTTCCCCCGTAGGACCGCTGACTGAGCTCCTGAAGGTTGAGGGTGAAGCCGTCACCGCCCAGGGCCAGAGCCAGGCCGCTGATCAGAATCAGCAGGGAGGCTGTGGCTGTGTAGAGAATGAATTTGGTGGCGGCATACTGGCGCTGGCTGCCACCCCAGATCGCAATCAGCAGATAGACCGGCACCAGCTCCAGTTCCCAGGCCAGAAAGAAGAGCAGGAAATCCTGGGACAGAAAAACCAGGGACTGGGCGGAAGCCTGCAGGAGCAACAGACCGAAGTAGAGCTGGGTCTTGCGGTTGACATTCCAACTGGCCGCCACCGCCAGCAGGGTGACCAGACCACTGAGGACCACGAGGGGAGCCGAGAGGCCATCGGCTCCAAGCGACCATTCCAGACCGAGCAGCGGCACCCATGGCAACCGCTCCACCAGCTGCAGGCCACTGAACCCGCCATCGAAGTGCTGGCTGAACACCCACAGCATCAGGAGCAGATCGAGCAGCAGCACCACCAGGGCGATGCTGCGGGGGGCCCGGGGGTCGGTGCCATCACCGGGGAGCAGGGGCATCAGCAGTGCGCCGGCCGCTGGCAGCAGGGCGATCAGGCTCAGCCAGGGAAATGATGCAGGCAGGCTGGACGCAACCGTCAGGGGCAGAGTGACGTCCATTCGAGCCGGCGGCAGCGTTGGTTGTAGCCGGCTGGTCCGGCTTTCGGGCACTGAATGTATCAGTTAGGTAGTTGTACTCAGGCTGATCGCTCAGGGGCGATCGGGGAGGTCATGCCAGCGGCTGCCGCTCAACTGGATCTGCAGCACCTCAGCCCGGGATGCGACGCCCTCCCGCTCCCAGGCCGCCACCATCGCCCGGCTCACCGCCTGGGCATGGTCGGCGCTGGCCAGGGCCAGCAGGCTGGGCCCGGCGCCGCTGATCACACAGCCCCAGGCACCGGCATCGAGGGCCGCCTGCCGCACCTGGCGCCCCCCCTGGATCAGTCCCCAGCGGTAGGGCTCATGCAGGCGGTCGTGCATGCCATCAGCGATCAGATCGCCATTGCCGGTGCGCAGACCCTGCAGCAGGAGAGTGAGTGAACCCAGATTGACCACGGCGTCGGAAATCGGGACCACCTTGGGCATCACCCGCCGCGCCTCACTGGTGGAGAGACGGATGGCCGGAATCGTCACCACCACCTTGACGCTCTCGTGCCACTCACAGCGCACCACCCTCCAGCGATGGGAGGCCGCTTTCGCGGTCATGCAGAGGCCACCCAGCAGGGAGGGCACGACGTTGTCGGGATGCCCCTCGATGTCGATGGCCAGTTCCAGCAATTTCTCCTTGCTCAGTGGTTCACCCACCAGGGCGTTGGCACCGATCAGCCCCGCCACGATCGCCGTGGCGCTGCTTCCCAGCCCCCGGGCCGGAGGAACCGCCAGGCGAACCCGCGCCTCGAGAGCCACCGGCTGCTGCCCCGCCTCCTTCCACACCCTCTGGGCGGAGCGGTAGACGAGGTTGTCGGGTCCACCGCGCAGGTGGGCGCCCTCGCTGCCCTCGATCAGCAGATCGAAGCGCTCACCATCGCCCTCGATGCAGCGCAGCTCGAAGCGGTTGTTCAACTCCAGGGCGGCTCCCAGACAATCGAACCCTGGACCGAGGTTGGCGGTGGTCGCCGGCACATCCACCTGCACACCCTGCCCGATGCGGGGCCTCACCATCACGACCGTTCTGCTCGAGCCAGTGTCCCATCCACCCGATCAGCCCCGGGCCGAACACCCTCAGCCCAGCAGCATCCTGGCCCGGCAGGCGGCGCTGAACAGACCGGCTTCGGGATCACTCAGGGCCCGCAGCGGGATCTCCTCCAGCACGGGCGTCAGGCGTCCCTTGGCGGCAAAAGGTGCGAGAAAGGCCTGGGATCGCAACCGGGGCAGGAGCTTCGCGGCGGTGCCGCCCCCCAGCCAGAGGCCGCCGCGGCAGAGGCTCTGCAAGGCCAGATCACCGGCCACGCTGCCGTAGGCACCCAGCCAGAGGTCGAGGGCGGCCCCGGCCGGGGCGTCCCCTTCGCCCGCGGCGGCGGCCACCAGGGCGGGCAGATCCGGTCGCTCCGCCTCCCCCCGGCGCTCGGCCAGAGCCCACAGTCCTGCGGACTCCGCCAGGCCATGGGTGGAGCTGGTCCGGGAATCGTGGAGGACCCAGCGGAAGACATGGCCCAGCCCGGTGCCGCTGACGATCCGCTCGATCGAGACCCGCTCCAGGGCCAGATCCTCCTGCAGCCACTGCTTCAACCGCCACTCCCGCTCCAGGCGCGGCGCGAATTCCCCGTGGGCGGCCTCGCTGGCCAGGGCGATCAGACCCTGGGGCCCTGGGACCCCGATGGCCACCCCCAGGCCTGTTCCGGCCCCCAGGATCGCCAGGGGCCCAGGCCTGGACTGGCCCGGACGGACCATCGCCTGTTGCTCGGCCCCGAGGTGGGGCAGGCCGTAGATCAGCACGGCGAAGTCGTTCACCAACTCCAGCCGCTCCAGGCCACAGGCCGCCTCCAGCTGGAGCTCCTCCAGCTCCCAGGGGAGGTTGGTCAGCCGCACCCGCCGGTCCTGCACAGGCCCGGCGATGGCCAGACAACCGTGGCTGGGGCGCTCGGATCCGGGATCGCCGCCGGCGAGGAAATCGCTCAGCAGGGCCGAAAAGTCGTCCCAGGCCGCCGACGGGTAACGCTGGCAGCGAAGCTGCACCAGCGAGCCGCCCTCCAGCCGGTAGATGGCCAGCAGGGTCTTGGTTCCACCGATGTCACCGGCCAGCAGGGTGGTCATGGAGAGGGTCGCTCAGGAAAGGCCACCGTCAGGGGCTGGAGGCCGGCGACGGCTCCAGGGACAGACCGGAGGCGCGGGTCTCACTCGCTGCCCGTGCCGCCGTCACCAGGGTTTCAGCCTGCACGCTGCCAAGGTCGCCATCGCGGCGGGAGCGGAGGCTGACACTGCCCTGCTCCGCCTCCTTGGCACCGATCACCGCCAGCACGGGGATCTTCTGCTGCTCCCCCTGGCGGATCAGCTTGCCGAGGCGATCGCCGCTGCGATCGATGGCGGCGCGCACGCCGGCAACCCGAAGCTGGCCCAGCAGCTCCTCGGCGTAGGGAATCACCTCATCGGTGACCGGCAGCAGGCGCACCTGTTCGGGGGCCAGCCAGAAGGGAAAGTCGCCGGCATAGTTCTCGACCATGATCCCGAAGAATCGCTCCAGGGAGCCGAAGATGGCCCTGTGAATCATGATCGGCCGCTGGCGTGTTCCATCGGCGGCAACGTAATGGAGATCGAAGCGCTCAGGAAGATTGAAATCAAGCTGAATCGTGGAGCATTGCCACATTCTTCCAATGGCATCTTCGATCTTGATATCGATCTTGGGGCCATAGAAGGCTCCGCCACCCTCATCAACTTTGTAGGGCCATCCCTTGCGATCGAGGGCCTCCATCAAGCCGGCGGTGGCGAGATCCCAGACAGCATCGTCTCCGATCGATTTCTCCGGCCGGGTGGACAGATTCACCTCATAGGTATGAAAGTCGAAGCTGGAGAGAATTGTTTCGGTGAGGTTGAGCACTCCGAGAATCTCATCACCGATCTGCTCGGGCAGACAGAAGATGTGGGCGTCGTCCTGGGTGAAGCCGCGCACGCGCATCAGACCATGCATCACGCCGGGTCGCTCGTAGCGGTACACCGTTCCCAGCTCGGCCCAGCGGATCGGCAGCTCGCGGTAGGAGCGCAGGGTGCTGGCGTAGGTGAGCACGTGGAACGGGCAGTTCATCGGCTTGAGCTGATACTTCCGCTCATCCACCTCCATCGGCCCGAACATGCTCTCGCTGTAGAAGTCGAGGTGGCCGGACGTTTTCCACAGGCTCAGGTCCGCCACATGGGGCGTGTAGAGCAGGTCGTAGCCCGCCGCGAAGTGGGCCTGCCGCCAGTAATCCTCAATCAGCAGGCGCATGCGCGCGCCTCGGGGATGCCAGAACACCAGACCGGCGCCGGCCTCATCCTCGATCGAGAACAGCTGCAGGTCGGTGCCGAGGCGGCGGTGATCACGGCGCAGAGCCTCCTGCTTGCGGTGCTTGTATTCCGCCAGCTGCTCCGCTGTCTGCCAGGCGGTGCCGTAGATCCGCTGCAGCTGGGCCCTGGTTTCATCACCGCGCCAGTAGGCGCCGGCCACGCTCTCAAGCTCGAAGGCCTTGGGATTGAGTTCGCCGGTGTCGGCCACGTGGGGCCCGGCGCAGAGGTCCCACCACTCCTCGCCCAGGGTGTAGAGGGTGATGGGCTCCTGGATTCCGGCGAGAATCTCAAGCTTGTAGGGCTCGTTCTGGGCCTTGATGCGCGCCTCGGCCTCCGCACGGCTCACTTCGAGGCGCTGCAGGGGCAACTTGCGGGCAATGATCTTGCCCATCTCCTTCTTGATGGCCTTGAGATCGGCCTCGGTGAAGGGTTCGGGGTTGTCGAAGTCGTAGTAGAAGCCGTTCTCGGTCCAGGGACCGATCGTGACCTGGGCCTTGGGAAACAGCTTCTGAACTGCCATGGCCAGCACATGGCTCATGGAATGGCGAATCCGCAGCAGCTCCGGACTCTCGCTCGTGCGCGGCAGGCGGACCGGGCCACTGTCGCCGCCCAGGGTCACCGCCGGCTCCATGCTCGGGCCATGGCCAGCGGCCTGGAGCGTCGACGGGTTTGGGGACACGGAATTCGGCGAGGCCAGGGCCGATCCTACGCACCGGATTCAGCCTCGCCGGCCCATCGATTCCTAAGCTTGAGCGGTGAGTGACGTTCCCTCCACACCGGATTCGACCCCGATTCCTGGGGCAGCGGGCGAGCTGCTGGACCAGCTGCTGGGCTCGCTCCTGGTGGATTTCGACTTCTGGTTCCAGCGCGGTCTGGTGCTGCTGGAGCACTGTCCCGCCTCCGTGCTGGCCACCGTCGAGCAGAACGCCCTCTGCGAGCGCCTGCAGACCGCCCGCAAGGAGTTGGTGGCCGCGCGGACCCTGCGTTCGGCCGCGCCGGTGAGCATGGCCCTCGACATGCAGGCCATGGCCCCCTGGCACCGGCTGGTGCTGAGCGTCTGGAACCTCTCGTCTGAGCTGCGCCAGGCGGGGGTTGTGCTGCCCGAGCTGCCCCCACCCCCCAAGTCTTGAACCGCCCAAGATCTCGATCGATCACACCGCGCCACCGCCAGGTGGCGCCTGGGTATCTGCTCTGGGCCCTGGGTTTGTTCGGGATCTGCGGCCTGCAGCGCTTCTATGCCCGTAAGCCCGTGAGCGGGACCCTCTGGCTGCTCACCTTCGGCCTCTGCTACATCGGTCAGCTGGTGGATCTGTTTCTGATCCCGGAGCTGGTGGATCAGGCCAACCAGCCCCTGTTGCTGGCGGAAGCCCTGGAGGCCCTTGAGGCCAGTGATCCCGCTGGAACGACCCTGCCACCCCTGGATCTCCAGCTGTTGTCGCTGGCCCGCAGGGCCGGCGCGAGCGGTTTCACATACAACGATGCCCTGCTGGAGTGCAAGCTCCCCCGCGACACCCCCCGCGAGACAGTCCGCCAGGAAATCGAGCGGCTTCTGCACGACGATCTGCTGGATGTGGGCAACGACGAGCGGGGCCGGGTGGTCTACCGGGAGCCCTGATCAACCCAGACGGCTGTCCGCCAGCTGCGGTGGCTGGCGATCGAGCTGCTGCTGAAAGAAGCGGCGCAGCTGGGTGGCGCTCTTGACCGGCTGGCCGTAGGCACTGCCGCCGTGGTGCAGGGGGAAGGAGGCCCACTCTCCGGCCAGGCGCGCCATCGCCTCGTTGCAGAGCTGGCCCCGGTCGATCAGCTCGAGGGCCCCGCGCTGATCGGCCAGGTAGAGCGCCGCCTGGTCCTGGTTGGCGGGCCCGAAGCCGCGCAGACTCAGACTCCGGCTGGCCGATCTCCAGGTGGCGGGCAACATCTGATAGGCCCCGGCGGCGGCACTGGCGTAGCGCTTCACAACCACGGTGTCGGGGTGGCGCTCCAGAGAAGGCACCAGCTGGCCTCCATAGAGGGTGCGGTAGCCCCGGGGAGAACCGTCGGCCCATGTGCCCTCCGCGAAGCGGATCGTGGCCAGCAGGGCCCTGCGATGGGGGGTGAGGTCGTAGCGGGCGGCGTTCTCCGAGGTGGGCGGCACGAGCGTCTCCGGCTTGGCCTCAGGCTCCGTGGTGGAGGGGGTGGAGCTGGCAGCAACAGCGACCGGAGGGCTGGGGACGGCGGCCAGGGCCGAGCTGTAGCGGCTGGAGATCAGGGCCGGCAGGACCAGCAGCAGGGCGGTGCTGCCCAGGGCGTCGATGGGCCCACGGGATGTTCCCTTGCCAACCATGCAGAATCAATTCTTAAAGATTCCGAAACTGTGCTGGTTGGCACACCACATCTGGAACAGTGGTCGCCGAGGGCTGGACAATTAGGCTTCGATGTGCTGATCGCGTGCTCCGTCGGGCCCACCAGGGCCGAAACAGGGCCAGCACTGGAGCCCTGATCCTCCGGGT
Organism: Synechococcus sp. CS-205; assembly: GCF_025128255.1. Lineage (NCBI taxonomy): Bacteria > Bacillati > Cyanobacteriota > Cyanophyceae > Synechococcales > Synechococcaceae > Synechococcus > Synechococcus sp. CS-205. The sequence continues at coordinate 228,620 of NZ_JAHLZB010000024.1, read as the reverse complement.
TACCACACACAACTCAAGAAGCAAGCCCTGCCCGGGAGCTGGATGATCAGGGCCGCTGATCCATCTCAAGCCGACGATCAGCTTGCCGGCAGAAATCCCATCGCCTCACGCACCCGCGTCAGCGAGGCCTCCGCCACTGCTGAGGCCCTCTCACGGCCGCTGCGCAGCACCTGATCGAGATAACCCGGTTCCGCGAGGATGTCTTCGTAGCGCTCCTGCAGGGGGCGCAGGGCTTCCACAGCCGCCTCTGCCAGCAGGGGTTTGAACTGGCCCCAGCCCATCGAGGCGCACTCCCGGGCGGCGACCTCGCGGCCCACCCCACTCAGCAGGGCATAAAGCGCCAGCAGGTTGCCGGCCTCCGGACGCTCGGGATTGTCGAACTCCAGCCCCATCACTGGATCGGTTTTCGCCCGTTTGATCTTGCGGGTGATCAGCTCGGGGGGATCGAGCAGGTTGATGCGAGAGCCCTCATTGGGATCGCTCTTGCTCATCTTGCTGCGCCCATCCGCCAGGCTCATCACCCGGGCCCCCTCCGTGAGGATCAACGGCTCAGGCACCTTCAGCAGCGGCCGCTCCTCCGGGGCGAAGCGGGCATTGATGCGCTGCTGCGCGATGTCGCGGGCCAGTTCCAGATGCTGCTTCTGGTCTTCCCCCACCGGCACCAGATCGGCGTCGTAGAGCAGGATGTCGGCCGCCATCAGCACGGGATAGTCCAGCAGCCCCACCGAGACGTTCTCGCCCTGCTTGCGGGCCTTTTCCTTGAACTGGATCATCCGCTCCAGCCAGTTGAGCGGCGTGACGCAATTCAGCAGCCAGGTGAGTTCGCTGTGGGCCGTGACCTGGCTCTGCACGAAGACACAGGAGCGGGCCGGATCGATGCCACTGGCCAGGTACTGGGCCGCCGTGCGACGGGTGTTCTCCGCCAGCAGCGCAGGGTCGTGGGGAACGGTGATGGCGTGAAGGTCGACAACACAGAAGAACGTGTCGTGGCTGTCCTGGAGGCTGACCCAGTTGCGAATGGCCCCGAGCCAGTTGCCGAGGTGCAGTGCGCCGGTGGGTTGCACACCGGAGAGAACCCGGGGCCTGCCGCTCACGGTTGGATCTCAGCCGCCTCGACGGAGGGCTGAGGCGCGTCATCCACTGGAGGGGAGATCTCCGCCTCGGGGCTCTGATCCGCAGTCTCGTCGCTCTCCGCCTCAGCTGGAGGGGCCGGGGGGCGACTGGGCCGTGCGAAAGGATCCGGTCGGCTGGAGCGCCGCTCACCACGACCCTCGGCCGCTCCGCGGCGGGCACGTTGCCCGTCTCGGGGAGCGCCTTCGTGGCGGGCGCCACCGCCATGGGCACGGTGCTCGGCCAGCACGGCCTCAAGCTGCCCCTGCTCCAGCAACTGGGCGACGGTTCGGATCGAGAAACCCAGTGCCGCCACTGTGGAGCGGAGCTGGAAGGCCTCCTGAATGGCATGGGCGGCCCGCAGCTCGTTGTCGCTCAGGCGGATGCGGAAACCGCCGGCATCACGATCACGCCCGCCGCCGCCGCCACGACCTGACTCGATCCGCCGGGTGCGGGCGGTCTGCTCCTGCTCAGGCTGGGGCACTGCTGCTGTGTTCTCGTCGGCCATCGCCGGAGCCCTTCAATCAGGGGGCAAGTGTGCCGCATCAAGCGTTCCCGGGGCCACAAGCCAGAGCAGCCGATGGGGCTCGCCACTACCGATACGGGCCATCACCAGCAGCGGCAAGGGCCGAGGTCCCGCCGCGGCGAAGCAGCGGCGGTAGCGGGAGAGGAAGTCGAGATACGTCGTCAGGGTCCAACCGCCATGACCCCGCTCCTGGGCCTGCCAGTGGCGTTTCAGAGCCAGACCGCAGGCCTCCTGACCGAACTCCTGCCAGCAGTGGGCCTCGGCCGCTTCCGGACTCAGGCCCTGCCTGCACCAGTGGCGAAAAGCCGCCAGCTCGGGAGCGGCGGCAGTGCAATCCGGGGGCAGATGGGCCGCCAGCCGCTCCACAGGCACCTCCTGGAGCTGCAACCAGCAACGATCCAGCAGCAGCACCGGCAGGCGTCCGTGCCAGTGATCCTCCCGCTGCTGCCCTTGCAGGCGCCGGGCCAGCTGCAGCTCCAGACGTGGGGTGAGCTTCAGACTGGTGGGCAGAGCCGTCTCAACCATGGCGAGGCCGCACGACTCCTCCAGTCTGGGGGTGATCCAGCCACTCTGTGCAGGACTGGTCGGCTGAGCTAGAGAGACTCTGCTTCGGCAGAGCCCCACCCCCTTGACCACTCCCGCCGCCTCCCAGGCCCAGGCCGATCACTCCAGCGAAGCCAGGGCGGCGACGTGGCGGCCGGGGATGCCCTGGATGCCAGCGGCGCTGGTGCTGGCGGGTGGGCTGGTAGTAGGAGACAGCCTGCATGGCAGCTGGTCTGGAGCTGTGATGGCCGCCGCCGCCGCCGCCGGGATGTGGTGGCTGAGCAGGGGCAGGACACCGATCAAGCCCCGCCTTCCCTCCAGCTGGAGCGGGTGGATGGAGCGCCTGGAGGGATTGCTCGAGCAGTTTGAGCAGCTCCAGGCAGGGCCCGCCGGCCCCGAAACGGCTGCTGACCAGCAGTTGCGCAGGCAGCGGCTCCAGGAATTGCGCGACCGTCAACCCCGCCGGCAACTTCAGGTGGGCCTTGCCGGGGTGACCCTGCCGCCCGCAGGCCTCCAGCCAGCGCTGACGCAGGCCCTGAGGGCTCCCCTGCCGCTCTGTCTGCATTGGGGTCACCCGCTGAGCGGCCACAGCTCCGACTGGCGCTGGCCGCAGCTGTTCGAGCGCTGCGATCTGCTGCTCTTCCACCTGGAGCCCCCTCTGCGGGCGGCTGATCTGCGTTGGCTTGAAGCGCTCCCCGCGGACCAGACGGTGGCCCTGCTGGTGGCAAGCCCCTGCACTGGGCCGCAGCCAGGCCTGCTTGAGGAGTTGCGCGCCCAGCTGCCCGCGAACCTTTCCGATCAGGTGATCCTCTGGAGCGGCCAGGGCGACGATCTCGGCGCGGTGCTCGAGCCCTGCAGCCGGATGCTGCGGGCCCGTGGCCGGAACCTGCTGATGCAGACCGAGCTTCGCTGCCTGGAGGCTCTCCATGGGGAATGGCAGAGCCTGCTGGAGGGCCTTCGGCGTCAGCGCCTGGAGGGACTGGTGCGGCGAACCCAGTGGCTGGTGGCCGCAGGGGTGTTCACGGCTCCGCTGCCCAGCGTCGATCTGCTGGTGCTGGCCGTGGCCAACGGCCTGATGCTCAAGGAGATGGCCGAGCTCTGGTCCTGCCCCTGGCAGATGCAGCAACTGCGGGAAGCGGCCACGGAACTGGCCAAGGCAGCCCTGGCGCTGGGCATCACCGAATGGACCAGCCAGGCCCTGCTCAGCGCAATGCGGCTGGAGGGCACCACCTGGCTGGTGGGTGGAACGCTGCAGGCCCTCAGCGCCGCCTACCTCACCCGGGTGGTGGCCCATGCGATGGCCGACGTGCTCGCCCTCTCCAGCGGTGTTGCCGAGATGGACCTGCAGGCCCTCAAGCGGCAGGCCCCGCTGCTGGTGGCCAGGGCTGCCGAAGCGGAACGGCTCGACTGGAAAGGATTTCTTCAGCAGGGGCAGGCCTGGCTGCTCAGCCAGCCCGGTGCTGGGGTCAGGACAGCAGATTGACCGGCTCAAAACCAATGCTTCATGACGAGTTGATGAAGCAGTTCATGAAGTTATTCGAATACAGACAACGTTTCGAAGGATTTCCTGGCCAATTCAGGGGCTGTACTTAGCGTTGGGGAGCGCTTCTTACGTCTCAAGCTGGGTTTTGGTTGCTTCAGCCCGATCCGAGCCAGAGCACGACAAGCGCATCCATCCCGTCCTCATTCCTCCAATGACCACGGCCGTTCGCAGCGGACGCGCTGGCTCCTGGGAAAGCTTCTGTCAGTGGGTCACCTCCACCGACAACCGCATTTATGTCGGTTGGTTCGGTGTGCTGATGATTCCCTGTCTTCTCTCAGCCACCATCTGCTTCATCATTGCCTTCATCGCTGCTCCCCCCGTCGACATCGACGGCATCCGGGAGCCCGTCGCAGGATCCTTCCTGTACGGCAACAACATCATCTCCGGCGCCGTTGTTCCTTCCAGCAACGCCATCGGCCTCCACTTTTACCCGATCTGGGAAGCCGCCAGCCTCGATGAGTGGCTGTACAACGGCGGCCCTTACCAGCTGGTGGTCTTCCACTTCCTGATCGGCATCGCCTGCTACATGGGCCGCCAGTGGGAGCTCTCCTACCGCCTCGGCATGCGCCCCTGGATCTGCGTCGCCTACTCGGCGCCCCTCTCGGCCGCCTTCGCCGTTTTCCTGATCTATCCCTTCGGTCAGGGTTCCTTCTCCGACGGCATGCCCCTCGGCATCTCCGGCACCTTCAACTTCATGCTGGTGTTCCAGGCTGAGCACAACATCCTGATGCACCCCTTCCACATGCTGGGTGTGGCTGGTGTGTTCGGTGGCTCCCTGTTCTCCGCCATGCACGGTTCGCTGGTGACCTCCTCCCTGGTGCGTGAAACCACCGAGAGCGAGAGCCAGAACTACGGCTACAAGTTCGGCCAGGAAGAAGAGACCTACAACATCGTGGCTGCTCACGGTTACTTCGGTCGCCTGATCTTCCAGTACGCCTCCTTCAACAACAGCCGCAGCCTGCACTTCTTCCTGGCTGCCTGGCCTGTGGTCGGCATCTGGTTCACCGCCCTTGGTGTGAGCACGATGGCCTTCAACCTGAACGGTTTCAACTTCAACCAGTCGATCCTGGATTCCCAGGGCCGTGTGGTGAACACCTGGGCCGATGTGATCAACCGTGCCAACCTCGGCTTCGAGGTGATGCACGAGCGCAACGCCCACAACTTCCCGCTGGATCTGGCCACCAGCGAGATCGTGCCCCTGGCACTGACCGCTCCCTCCATCGGCTGATCCAGGCTGGGTCCGCTCCTTCGCAGCGACAGTCCGGATCGTTCCAGCCCCTGCCTGTGGCAGGGGCTTTTTGCTGCCGGGTGAACAGCCTGCCTGTTGTTGCGGACAGGGCTTCTCTAGGATTGTTGGCTCTGAGGGGCGGCGTTTGGGATCTCGTCCAGGGGGAGAGGCATCGGCCGCAGGCCGGAGCCCTGGCGCTGGGGCCCTGAGCTGGCTGATCGCCGCACTCGTGCTGCCGGCCCTGGTGAGCTGCCGCGGCTCAGAACCTGCCGCCTCGCCCCCCTCCAGCCCTGCCGGTGGCTCCGATGATCGCCCACTGGTGATCACCACCTTCACCGTCCTGGCCGACATGGCCCGCAACGTGGCCGGTGATCACCTCCGCGTGGAATCGATCACCAAGCTGGGGGCGGAGATCCATGGCTACGAGCCCACCCCGAGCGATCTGCGCCGGGTCGCAGGAGCCTCGCTGGTGCTGGAGAACGGCCTGAACCTGGAGCGCTGGAGTGATCGCTTCCTGGCAGGAATGCCGAAGCTGAAGCGTTCCACCCTCACCGCTGGGATCACGCCCCTGCCGATCACCGAGGATGCCTACCAAGGGAAACCCAATCCCCATGCCTGGATGTCCCCTCGCCTCGCTGAGATCTACGTGGACAACATCCGTGAGGCCTTCAGCCAGCTCGATCCGGCCAACGCCGGGGATTACCGCCGCCGCGCCGAGGATTACCGCCGCCAGCTGCGGGCGCTCGACCAGGAGTTGCGCCGCGAGCTGGCCACGATCCCGGCGGCCAGGCGGGTGCTGGCCAGTTGCGAGGGGGCCTTCACCTACCTGGCGAAGGACTACGGCCTCGATGAGGCCTACCTCTGGCCGGTGAATGCCGAGTCCCAGGTCACCCCCCAGCGGATGGCGCGGCTGATCGCCACCGTGCGCCAGCGGCAGGTGCCGGCTGTCTTCTGTGAGAGCACCGTCAGCGACAAGGTGCAACGCCAGGTGGCCCAGCAGAGCGGTGCCCGCTTCGGTGGTGTGTTCTACGTCGATTCGCTCTCCTCGCCGCAGGGGGACGCCCCGACCCTGCTGAAGCTGCAGCGCCACAACGTGAGCACCCTGATCAAGGGCCTGAAGGGAAGCTGATCGCATGGCCGCCCACCCCGACCTGGCCCCCAACGCCGAGCGCATCCGCGTCAGCCACCTCTGCGTGAGCTACCACGGGGTCGTGGCCCTCCACGATGTCTCTCTGAAGGTGAATGCCGGCAGCATCTGTGGCCTGGTGGGCACCAACGGAGCCGGCAAATCAACCCTGTTCAAGGCCCTGATGGGCTTTGTGCGCCCCTCCCAGGGGGAGATCAGCATCAACGGCCTGCCCCTGCGTCAGGCCCTGCGTCGTCAGGCAGTGGCCTACGTGCCCCAGATGGAGAGCGTCGACTGGAATTTCCCGATCCACGTGGCCAACGTGGTGATGATGGGCCGCTACGGCGGCATGAACCTGCTGCGCATTCCAGGCCGTGACGACCACCGGGCCGTGCGCAAAAGCCTCGAGCGGGTGGAGCTCTGGAACCTGCGCCACCGCCAGATCGGTGAACTCTCCGGCGGTCAGCGCAAAAGGGCCTTCCTGGCGCGGGCCCTGGCTCAGGGCGCCTCGGTGCTGCTGCTCGATGAGCCCTTCGCCGGCGTCGACATCCGCACGGAGCGGTTGATGATCGAGTTGTTCCAGCAGTTCCGCGCCGAGGGACGCACCCTGCTGATCTCCACCCACGACCTCTCCCATGTCACCGGTTTCTGCGATGAGGTGGTGCTGATCAACAAGACCGTGCTGGCCTACGGCGACACCTCCGAGGTGTTCACTGAAGAGAACCTGGCGCGGACCTTCGGCGGCAGTCCGGCGCAACTGCTGACCAGCCCGGGAGTGGAGCCACAGCCGGAAACGGGGAGCGAGCCCTGATGGATCCCCTGGTCTGGCTGCTGGAGCCGTTGCGCCACGACTTCATGGTGCGGGCCCTTCTGGTGAGCGCTCTGGTGGCGGGAGTCTGCGGGCTGCTCTCCTGCTTCATGACCCTCAAGGGCTGGGCCCTGATGGGGGATGCGGTCTCCCACGCCGTGATGCCGGGGGTGGTGATCGCCTATGCGCTGAACCTGCCCTTCGCCCTGGGGGCCTTCGTGTTCGGGGTGGGCTCGGTTGCCGTGATCGGCTATATCAAGCAGATGACCCGGATCAAGGAGGACACGGTGATCGGCCTGGTCTTCACCGGGTTCTTCGCACTGGGTCTCACCCTGGTCTCAAAGGTGCGCAGCACCATCGACCTCACCCACATCCTGTTCGGCAACGTGCTGGGCATCAGCGGCGACGACATCCGGCAGACCGTGCTGATCAGCCTGCTGGTGCTGGCGTTGCTGCTGCTGTTCCGGCGCGACCTGATCCTGTTCTGCTTCGACCCCACCCACGCCCGCTCGATCGGGGTGAACACGGGCTTCCTCCACTATCTGCTGCTCTCGGTGCTCTCCCTGGCAGCAGTGGCCGGCCTGCAGACCGTGGGCATCATTCTGGTGGTGGCGATGCTGGTGACACCGGGAGCCACCGCCTACCTGCTCACCGACCGCTTCGACCGGATGACCTGGATCGCCATCGGCTCAGCCGTTCTCTCCAGCGTGCTGGGCATCTACTGGAGCTATTGGATGGATGCGTCCACGGCGGGCTGCATCGTGCTGGTGCAGACGGGGCTGTTTCTGCTCAGCTTCCTGTTCGCCCCCCGGCACGGCCTGCTGGCCCAGCAGCGCCGTTGACGCCGGTGGAGCAGCCAAGGCCAAGCCGGAGCTGGCCCTGGTGGCCCCTGCTGCCCCTCTACCCCTACGGCCTTCGCCGCACCCTGGTGCGCACACTGATCCCCGCTCAGGTCTGGAGCTTCGAGCAACTGCAGGGGATTCTCTACGTGGCAGTGCCGATCCGCATGACGGTGCTGCGTCTGCGAGCGGGCCTGTTGCTGTACGCCCCGGTGGCCCCCACCGAGGAGCTGCTGGGGGAGCTGCGGGCCCTGGAGCAGCGCTATGGAGCCGTGCGCACGATCGTGCTGCCCACCAGCTCGGGCCTGGAGCACAAACTGCCGGTGCCGGCCATGGCCAGGGCCTTCCCGCAGGCGGAGGTGTGGGTGAGCCCCAGGCAATGGAGTTTTCCACTGACGCTGCCGCTCCCCTGGCTGGGGTTCCCCCCCTCCCGTACGCGGGTGCTCTTCGAGGATGGTGTGCCCCACGGGCAGGAACTCTCCTGGCACCCGCTCGGCCCCCTCGATCTGGGGGCAGGCACGTTCATGGAGGTGGCCTGTCTGCACCGAGCCAGTGGGAGCCTGCTGGTCACCGACGCCCTGGTGGCCATCCCGCCGGAGCCGCCTGAGCTGTTCGAGGCCGACCCCACTCCGCTTCTCTTCCATGGCCGTGACAGGGGCGATCAGCCTCTGGCCGACAGCCCTGAGCAACGACGGCGCGGCTGGTGGCGGATGGTGCTGTTCGCCTCCTACCTGCGCCCCGAGTCCGTATCAGTGCCTGGGATCAAAGAGGTGCTCAGCCAGGCCCTGCAACCGGGCCTGCGCCATCCGAGCGCCTACTTCGGCCTCTATCCCTTTCGCTGGGCGCCCGGCTGGGAGCAGGAGTTCAGGTCCCTGCTGGGCCCTGACGGGCAGCCGCGCCTGCAGGTGGCACCAGTGCTGGAGCGTCTGGTGTTCCCGCGCTGCCGGGAGGCCCTGATCCACTGGCTCGAAAACCTGGGCACGCTGAAGGAGCTGCGCTGGCTGGTGCCAGCGCACTACGACGCTCCGGTGGCTTGCTGCGGAGACGATCTGCTGGCTCTGGCAGCGGCGCTCGACAAACGGGCCTGGGCTCCGTCGGAGGGCTCCTGGGCGTATCTGGCCGGCATCGATCAGGCCCTGGTGCGCTGGGGAGTGGTGCCGAGCGACCCAGTGAGCTGATCAGGGGGCCTGGGCGCTGATCGGGAGGATCTCAGAGCTTGAGTTCGCCCGGGTCGGCATCCAGACCACCCTCTCCGAAGAGCGTGGTTTCCAGCTCCATGCGCTGCTCCATCTGGCGCAGGAAGTAGCCGGTCATCATGGCGGAAGCAAGCAGACCGGCGAGATTGTCGCGGCTGGTCTGAATCTTCACTTCGAACTGCTCACCGGGAAGAATCCCCAGCAGGCCCTGAACGTTATGGCGAATGATGTCCTGGATGTCGCCGCTGGCTGAGCGTGCAACCCGCTGAAGCACATCGGGTGACTGATCCTGCAGGTATTCGATCAGGGAATTGCCGCTGATCGCTTCGCTGTCGGTGGTCAGGAACTCCGGGTTGAACATGCCCCTCCGGCGTGATCCGTTTCTGAGGCTGCACCATAACGCAAGCTTTCAGCTCACCCAGTCCCGGTGGTGGGTGAGAACCGTATCGGGCCCAGATGGCGCAGGGGCCAGTAACGGAAGACGGCCGTGCCGATCACGTGGTCGGACGGCAGGGGGCCCCAGAGGTGGGAGTCGAGGCTGGCATTGCGGTTATCCCCCATGACCAGCAGATGCCCAGCCGGCACGGTCAGCGGAGGGAGCTCGTAATCGATCGGCTCAGCCCGCCAGGGCTCGCTCACCACCACACCGTTGCGCCGCAGCTCACCATCAGCCACCTCAATCCGATCGCCAGGCACCCCCACCACCCGCTTGATCAGGGCGGCCCGAGGGTCGTAACCGGCGGCGAGCAGAGGATCGGGTGGATGGAACACCACGATCGACCCCCGCGGCAGGGTTGCAACCAGCCGGGGCCTGAGCTTCTCCACCAGGATCCGGTCCTCCAGCTGAAGGGTGGGGAGCATGGAGCCGGAGGGGATCCAGCGGGGTTCCATCACCTGCCAGCGCAGCAGCAGGGCCACCCCCACCCAGAGCAGCAGGGGAATCAGCTGGCGAGCCACGCCCCAGCGGCGGCTGGCGCCCGACGGGGACATGGCCGAAGGAGATGGAGGGGGATTGGGCATGATCGCTCCATCCTGAAGCGGTGGCGGACCCGGTGAGCCAGGAGCAGCCCAGACGGCAGGGTGAACGGGCCGAGGCCAACCTCAGGGCAGCGGCGCACCTGCTGCTGGCGCTGCTGGCGCTTGGGGTGGAGCGGGTCGTGCTCTGCCCGGGCAGCCGCTCGGGGCCCCTGGCGGCGGCGGCCGGGCTGCTGCAGCACCTGGGGCTGAAGCTGCACACGGCCATCGATGAGCGATCGGCGGGGTTCTTCGCCGTGGGCCTGGCCAGGGCCGAGGGCAAACCGCCGGTGGTGATCACCACCTCCGGGACCGCCGTGGCCAACCTTCTGCCCGCTGTGGTGGAAGCCGACAGCGGCGCCATTCCGCTGCTGCTGCTCAGCGCCGACCGTCCGCTGCGGCTCAAGAATCGCGGAGCCAATCAGACCGTGAACCAGGAGGCATTCCTCGCCCCCTGCTGCCGCTGGTTCGGCCAGGGCGACAACCGGGGCCTGGACGCCATGGACCGCGCTGCCCTCCAGGCCCTGGCCAGGCGGGCCCATCGGATGGCCCTGGCCGCTCCGATGGGGCCCGTGCACCTGAATCTGCCCTTCGAGGAGCCGCTCCATGCCGGAGCGGAGGCCCTGCAACGGCTGGTCGATGAGCTTGGTGCGATCGATCGGAGCGCTGCAGAGATCAGTGGTGGATCGGGCCAGGATCCCGAAGTCAGCCCCGCTGAGCCGGCCAGCGCCGGCGAAACCAAGGGCAGCGATCACCTGCTCGGCCTGGATCCCGATCGCCCCGGCGTGATCGTGGCGGGACCCTGGCGGGGCAGGCCCGAGCACTGGCCCGGCTTCGCCGCCGCGGCAGGGCGCTGGCAGCAGCGCAGTGGCTGGCCACTGCTGGCGGATGGGCTCTCTGGCCTGCGGGGTCAGGCGGGATTGCAGCTGGTGGCCGGCTACGACCTGATCCTCAAGGACCCCGATCCCGCCCTGGCCCCTGGGCAGATGCTGAGGCTGGGGCCGCTGCCGGCCAGCCGGCGGCTGCAGGCCTGGCTCTCAGCCAGCGGCGGCCATCAGGTGCTGATCAGCGAAGCGGATCCGCGTGATCTTGATCCCCTGGGCACAGCGATGGCGCGCCACAGCGGTGGGCTGGAGGCCTGGAGCGCTGCCCTGCCCGCCGCGCTCTGGCAGGGAAGCACCGGCACCAGGGCCAACCAGGACTTCCTGGCCCGCTGGCGGACCTCCGAAACAAGCACCCAGAGCTGGCTGAACAGGCAGCTGCAGCAGCAGACCAGCGCCGCCAGGCCCGATGAGCCCAGCCTGGCCCGGGCCCTCAGCAGGCTGTTGCCGCCTGGCCTGGCGGTGATGCTGGCCAGCAGCAGCCCCGTCCGTGACTGGGAGAGCTTCTCCGATCCCAGCGGCCCCGCCAGGCCCCTGTACGGATTCCGGGGGGCGTCGGGAATCGATGGCACGCTCTCGCTGGCGGCCGGTCTGGCGGAGAGCCTCGGTGGGCTGGTGCTGCTCTGCGGCGACCTGGCCCTGCTCCACGACAGCAACGGCTGGCTCTGGCACCACCAGCTGCGGGGCCAGCTCACCGTGGTGCTGATCGAGAACGGAGGCGGCGGCATCTTCGAGCAACTGCCGATCCGGGCCTCGCCGCCCCTGGATTTCGAGCGCCTGTTCGCCATGGGGCAGCCGCTGGAGCACACCGTCCTGGCGGCCGCCCATGGGGTGCCCTGGCGTCGGGTGGCGGCCCTGGCGGAGTTGGGGGAGGCCCTGGCCTGGGCACAGCAGCAGCCGGTGGCCCTGCTGGAGGTGAAAACCGACCGCTTCGCCGATGCCCAGCTGCGCCAGCGCTTGCGCCAGGACTGCCCTCGCCCGCAGCTCAGAATGGCTCCTCCCCAGCCTCCGCTGTGATGAGCGCCGATCCCACGCCGGCTGACGTCCCAAGCCCCGGCCCGGTGCTGCCGGGGGAGAGCATGGTGCGCTGGCAGCCCGCCGCCAGCTACGACGACATCCGCTTTGACCTCTGCGATGAGGGAATCGCCCGCATCGCCATCAACCGTCCGGCCAAACGCAACGCCTTCCGCCCACGCACGGTGGTGGAGCTCCACGACGCCTTCAGCCGGGTGCGCGACGACCCGCGAGTGGGGGTGGTGCTGTTCACCGGCGTGGGGCCGGCGCCCGACGGGGGCTACGCCTTCTGCTCCGGCGGGGACCAGAGCGTGCGCGGCGATGGCGGCTACCTCGATGACAGCGGCCTGCCGCGACTGAACGTGCTCGATCTGCAACGCCAGATCCGCTCCCTGCCCAAGGTGGTGATCGCCCTGGTGGCGGGCTATGCCATCGGCGGCGGCCAGGTGCTGCATCTGCTCTGCGACCTCAGCCTGGCGGCGGAGAACGCGGCGTTCGGCCAGACAGGGCCGCGGGTGGGCAGCTTCGACGGCGGCTTCGGCGCCGGCTATCTGGCACGCCTGGTGGGCCAGCGCAAGGCCCGGGAAATCTGGTTCCTCTGCCGCCGCTACAACGCCGAGGAGGCCCTGGCCATGGGCCTGGTGAACGCGGTGGTGCCACTGCAGGAACTCGAGGCCGAGGGGGTGCGCTGGGCCCGGGAGGTGCTGCAGCACAGCCCCACGGCGATCCGTTGCCTCAAGGCCTCCTTCAACGCTGAAACCGATGGCCTGGCCGGCATCCAGGAACTGGCGGGCCAGGCCACCCATCTCTTCTATCGAACCGCCGAGGGTCAGGAGGGCCGCAATGCCTTCCTGGAGAAGCGCGATCCCGACTTCAGCGATTCACCCTGGTTGCCCTGAACCCCGATGGCCATCAAGCCACCGGACCGGAGCAACTACTGAAGCCGCCGGAAGCAGAGCGGCTCACGGCGCTCGAGTCCGAGGGTCCAGAGCCCACCCGCCAGCTCCCTCAGCTGTTGCAACAGAGCCATGTTGTCGCCGGTGGCGATCCACCGGGCCTTGATCGCGGGCAAGGTCTCCTGTAAGGCCTCGATCGGCAACTCCAGCAGCAGCAGGCTGTGCTCGCCGGCCGCCCGGCGCAGGGCTCCCCCCTCACTGCGCTGCCACACCCGCACCAGCAGCTCAAGGGCCTGCTGGCGGCCGACGTCGCCAGGATCACCGTCGGCCGGCACGGGCTCTGGCAACGATTTCCCCTGCAGTGGCATCGCCCGCTGCCCCCCCTGCTCCAGCAGGGCCAGGGCGATCAGATAGGGAGCGGCAGTCATGGGTTGAGCAGCGGAAGGCACTGACACAGTGGCCCCTGGAGCCAAACAGCTCGATTTCGCGAGCTGGCGTCGCGGGTTGTCAGCCAGATCAGCGGCAGCAACCATTCAGCCGACCGCAGAACAACAAAGTCGGCTGCAGATCGAGTCCCTGCAGCCATCTCAGAAACGTGAAACCACACAGATCTCCTCTTTCGAACCATCCAGAACCCAGTAGATCGTTGGCAGCTCCCGGCCTCGAGACAGCGCAGGAGTTGATTGCAATCTGCTGACAGCCTGCTCAGGAGCCACCTCCTTAAGCTGGATTCAAAAGCTTCTGAACAGACGCCTGACCGTGCCTCCCCGCTCGATGTTCCCCCTGGTGACCCTGCTTCTCGGTGGCGGACTGCTGGGACCAGCCGGAGCCCTGGCGGAGGTCCAGCCTCCCGCCTCGGCTCCAGGGAGATGGCATCCCCCTGTGGCGCTCCCCCACACCCCGGCTCTGCAACCGCAACCGCAACCTCAGCCGAAGCCGCAGGCGCGGCGAGACGCCGAAGTGGCGATCAGCTCACCACGCCCTGAACGCAGCCTGGTGATCCACCGGAGCAAGCGGCAGGTGGTGGTGATCGAAGATGGCCGCGAGCTTCGCCGTTTCCCGGTGGGCGTGGGCATGCCGGGCTGGGAAACCCCCCTGGGCCGTTTCCAGGTGATCGAAATGGCGCCCGATCCGGTCTGGAAGCACCCGGTGAGCGGCAAGCTCTACCCCCCAGGGCCGAACAACCCCCTGGGAAGCCGCTGGATCGGCTTCCACCGCGATTGCGCCGGCAAACGCGGGTTCAACGGTCAGCAGCATCTTGAGGTGAAGGGCTGTGTCACCGCCGGCTTCCACGGCACCCCCCATCGGGAGACCGTCGGCCAGGCGGTCTCCCACGGCTGCGTGCGCATGTACGAAGAAAACGTGCGCGACCTCTTCGAGCTGGTGCGCATGGGAACCGTTGTCACGGTCCTGCCCTGAGGATTCTCACAGGGCAGGAAACGTAGAGTTCGGCCCTTCCCTGGGTTCTCCCCATGCGCGTGTTGTTCGCCGCCGCCGAGTGCGCCCCGATGATCAAGGTGGGGGGCATGGGTGATGTGGTGGGATCCCTGCCGCCAGCGGTGGCAGCCCTGGGCCACGACGTGCGCACGATCATGCCGGGTTACGGAAAGCTCTGGAGCCGCCTGAAGATCCCCTCGGAGCCCGTCTTTCGTGGCTGGGCGATGGGCAACGACTTCGCCGTCTACGAAACACAGCATCCAGTTCATGGGCTGCCGCTGTATCTGGTCGGTCATCCGGTGTTCGATCCGGAGCGCATCTACGGCGGAGAAGATGAGGACTGGCGCTTCACCTTCTTTGCCAACGCCGCCGCCGAATTCGCCTGGAACCACTGGAAACCGGAGGTCTTTCACTGCCATGACTGGCACACGGGCATGATCCCGGTCTGGATGCACCAGGACCCTGAAATCAGCACCGTTTTCACCATCCACAACCTCGAATATCAGGGCCCCTGGCGCTGGAAACTCGAGCGCATGACCTGGATTCCCTGGTACATGCAGGGGGACCACACCATGGCCGCCGCCCTGCTCTATGCCGATCGGGTCAATGCCGTCTCGCCCACCTATGCCCAGGAAATCCGCACCCCCGAATACGGCGAACGCCTCGATGGCCTGCTGAATTACATCAGCGGCAAGCTGCGCGGCATCCTCAACGGCATCGACACCGAAGCCTGGAATCCAGCCAGCGACAGCCTGCTGCCTGCCCGCTACAACGCCACCGACATGGCGCCGAGGGCCACCAACAAACAGGTGCTGCAGGAGCGCATGGGGCTGGGGGCCAATCCCGACACCTACCTGATGGGGATGGTCAGCCGTCTTGTCGACCAGAAAGGGGTGGACCTGCTGCTGCAGGTGGCCGACCGGGTGCTCGCCTACTCCGACAGTCAGATCGTGGTGCTGGGTACGGGCGATCGCAGCTATGAATCAGGCCTTTGGCAGATGGCCTCCCGCCATCCCGGCCGCTTCTCGGTGTTCCTCACCTACGACGATGCCCTGGCACGGCTGATCTACGCCGGCGCCGATGCCTTCCTGATGCCCAGCCGCTTCGAGCCTTGCGGCATCAGCCAGATGCTGGCGATGCGCTACGGCTGCATCCCGATCGTGCGCAAGGTGGGCGGCCTGGTCGACACCGTCCAGCCCCACGTGCCCGCCACCCACAGCGGCACCGGCTTCTGCTTCGATCGTTATGAGCCGGTCGACTTCTACACCGCGATTGTGCGCTCCTGGGAGGCCTACCGCCACAGCCAAAGCTGGAGGGAGCTGCAGTTGCGCGCCATGGCCGTCGACCACAGCTGGACCCGCTCGGCGCTCGACTACGACGCCATGTACCGCGATGTGCGTGGGGTCAAGCAGCCCACCCCATCCGCCGGCGACGTGGAGCAGTTCTCCCTCGGCCAGGAGGCCGATCCCAGCCTCAGCCCGGGGGGTGCCCCAGCCAAGACAGCTGAACCTGCAGCCAAGCCCTCCAGGCCGGAAGGCGGTGGCCCGCGCAACCCCCTCTCCGCCCTGCTGCGCCGCGGCCAGAGCTGAGCATGGAGCGCTCCGGCTCCGAGCTGCCGGTCGTCTACGAAAATCCCTGGCGGGCCCTGGGGAGGGACCTGCGCGCCGTGGCCGCCAGCTGCCTGCTGGCCCTCAGGCGGCTGTGGCGCCGCCAGTGGGAGGGGGATCTGCCGGTGCCTCCGTTCTGGCCCCGGCGCCAGGCCACGCTGTTCTGGCCGGCCCTGCTGCTGGCTCTGCTCCTGCTGACGCTGGGGGGCGGGGTTGCCGTGCAACTGCTGCGTTCGCCCAGCGCTGAGACCCCGGCAGAAACGCCGGCCGAGGCCCCCATTGAATCGCTGCCGATCGCACCCAGTTCCGCATTCCGGGCTGAAGGAACTGCGGCAGGGGTGGAAGCCACGGAGCCATCCCTGGAATCTCCTGCTGTGGCAGAGCCAGAGCTGCGCGAGGCGGAGCCGCCCGAACCGGTCGCACCCAGTCCCGGCCTTGAAGCGATCGCGCTGCCCCCGGGCTTCAGCGACGACTCAGGGCTGGTGATGGCGGCACCGGAGAGCGGCATCGCCGCGCTGCTGGAGCTGCGGATCTCGCAGGCCTTCAAGGCCCTGGCGGAGCCCGAGCGGCAACGGCTGGCGCAGCAGTGGTGGCACCAGGCCCTTGGCCTCGGCTACGAGCGGCTGCGGCTGATCGACGGCGGCGGCGCGGAACTGGGCCGGAATGCGGTCGTGGGCGGCGGCATGATTCTGCTCGATTGATCCGATGCGAGCGGAACCGATGCGGCTGGAGAACCTGGTGGAGCTCTGGGGAGCGCCGATCGAAGCGGCTCCCGCCGATCCGGACGCCAGCTTCAGCGGGGTCTGCACCGACAGCCGCGAACTGAAACCTGGCTGCCTGTTCGTGCCACTGGTGGGGGAGCGCTTTGATGGCCACCGCTTCCTGGCAGCGGCCCTGGAGCAGGGGGCGCTGGCCGCCCTGGCCCAGCGTGACCGCCTCAGCACCGAGCAGGCCGAAGCCCTGGTGCGCTCCAGCGGCGGCCGGATCTGGCTGGTGGACGACACCCAGGAGGCCTACCAGCAGCTGGGGCGCCTCTGGCGCCGCCAGGGCATCGCCCCGGTGATCGCCGTGACCGGCTCTGCCGGCAAGACCACCACCCGCGAGCTGATCCGCACCGTGCTGTCCCCACTCGGTCCGGTGCTGGCCAGCGTGGGCAACGAGAACAACGACATCGGCGTGCCCCTCACCCTGCTCAAGGCCGGCGGGGATCACCGGGCCGTGGTGGTGGAAATGGGGATGCGCGGTCTGGGGGAGATCGAGCGGCTCAGCCGCTGCGCCGAGCCCGACATCACCGTGATCACCAACATCGGCACCGCCCACATCGGCCGGCTGGGCAGCCGCGAGGCGATCGCCACCGCGAAGTGCGAGATCGTAGCGGCCCTGCGTCCCGATGGACTGGTGGTGATCCCGGCCGGTGACCCCCTGCTCGAGGCCAGCCTCGCCGCCGTCTGGAGCGGGCGGGTGATCCGCGTCGCCCTCCACGACGACCCCCCGGGTCCTCAGCCAGCCCAGCTGCTGGGCCGCCTCCAGGCCAGCGCCGACGGCGACCGCTTGATCTGGGGGCAGGCGGAGCCGGGGGGCACGCAGTACAGCACCGAATTGCCGCTGCCGGGCCGCCACAACGCCCGCAACCTGCTGCTGGCCCTGGCCGTGGCCAGCGAACTGGGGGTGGATCCTCTGCAGCTGCGCCACCTGGAGGTGGCCCTGCCGGGCGGACGCAGCCGGCGGATCCGGCTGAGGGGGATCGAGGTGCTGGATGAGACCTACAACGCTTCCCCCGAAGCGATGCTGGCGGCCCTGGATCTGCTCTCGGCCCAGGCGGGCCGTCGCTTCGCGGCCCTGGGCACCATGCTCGAGCTCGGGGAACAGAGCTCCGAGCTGCACCGCCGGGTGGGGGAGCGGGCCAGAGCCCTCGGGCTCGATGGCCTGGTGATCGTGGCGGGGGGCCCTGAAGGGGAAGCCCTGCTGGCGGGGGCCGCCGGCCTGGGACGTCTGCAACGACTCGACTCCCCGGAGGAAGCCGCCCAGGCGCTGCTGGGCTGGCTGGAGCCAGGTGATCACCTGCTGCTGAAGGCCAGCCGGGGGGTGGCCCTCGAGCGCCTGCTGCCGCTGCTGGAGCAGGGGCTCAGCCCCGCGGCGGGCTCCAGTCGGCCTTGATCAGCTGACGGGCGCGAGCCAGGGCGAGGGCGCCGGCCGGCACGTCACGGGTGAGGGTGGAGCCCGCCCCCACGGTCACGCCCTCACCCAGCACGATCGGTGCCACCAGCACCGAGTTAGCGCCGGTCTTGCTGCCGGCGCCGATCACGGTGCGGTGCTTGCGCACGCCGTCGTAGTTGGCGGTGATCGTGCCCGCCCCCACATTCACCTCGGCCCCCAGATCGGCGTCGCCCAGATAGCTGAGGTGGTTGGCCTTGCAGCCGGCGGCGAGATGACTGTTCTTGACCTCCACGAAATTGCCGATGCGGCAGCCGCTCTCCAGGCGGGCGCCCGCCCTGAGCTGGGCAAAAGGACCCACCACACAACCATCGGCCACGCTCACCCCGCGCAGCACGGAATAGAGCACCTGCACCCCATCGCCGAGCTGGCTGTCCTCGATCAGGCAACCGGGGCCGATGCGGCAACCGCTGCCGATGCTGGTGCTGCCCCGGAAATGGCACTGGGGCTCCACCAGCACGTCCCGACCGAAGCGGGTGTCATCGCTGAGGGTGCAGCTGGCGGGATCCACGAAGCTCACCCCCTCGGCCATCCAGTGGCGCCTGAGCCTCTCCTGCAGGGCTGCCTCGCACTGGGCCAGCTGCAGGCGGTCGTTGATGCCTGCGATCTCGGCGGGGTCCTCCACCTCCAGATGCACGGCGGGGCTGAGCATCGCCACCGTGTCGGTGAGGTAGAGCTCCCCCTGGTCGTTGTCGGTGCTCAGCTTCGGCAGCACCGCCGCCAGGGCGCGCCAGTTGAAGCAATAGATGCCGGCATTGGTGAGGTCATTGCGGCGCTGCTCCTCGCTGCAGTCGCGGTGCTCCACGATCGCCTCCACCTGACCCTGGCCATCGGTGAACACGCGCCCGTAGCCACTGGGATCAGCCAGGCGAGCCGTGAGCAGGGTCACCGCGGCCCCTGAGGCCCGGTGCCGCTCGAGCAGCGACTCCAGGGTGGCGGGCCTCAGCAGGGGCACATCGCCGTTGAGCACCAGCAGCTCCCCCTCGAACTCAGCCAGAGGAGCCAGCAGTTGCTGCACGGCATGGCCGGTGCCGTTCTGGGGCTGCTGCAGCGCGAACTCCAGGCCCTCCAGGCCGGCCAGGGCGGAGCGCACCCGCTCGGCCTGGTGACCCACGATCAACACCTGCCGCTGGGGATCGAGGTGGCGGCAGCTGGCCAGCACCCGCTCCACCAGGGTGGAGCCCGCCAGGGCCTGGAGCACCTTGGGGAGATCGCTCTTCATCCGGGTGCCCTTTCCGGCGGCCAGCACGGCAACGGCGAGCATCGGCGGATCAAGGCGGCTGGGCACGGAATCTACCGGTCTCCTCCCTGCAGCCCCCAGCGCCGCCGCCAGGCACTGGCCGGTTCGGCGTCACTCAGGGCCTGGGCCCGCTGACGGCTGGCCAGAATCGTCGCCCCATCGGCCTGTCCTTCCGGGTCGCGGTAGGGCTCGCCGGCCCTGCTGGCCAGATGCTCCAGCTCCATCGCCGAGAGGGGCCGCCACCAGCGCGAGGTGGCTTCCAGAGCCTGAGACGCCACGGTCCCCTGGCTCCAGGCCTGGCCTGCAGCGGCGCCCACGGATCCCAGCGCCGCCACCTGCAGGCCCGCCGCCGCCAGGCTGCGGCGGGGTGCGGCGGCCGAGCAGTAGGTGAGCAGACGCCCCCGTGGGGCCAGCAACGCGGCCAGCGCTGCCAGGAACTCCTGGCTCCAGAGCTGGGGGCAATGGCGCGGCGAGAAGGCATCCAGCATCACCAGATCGCAGCGACCAGCTGAGCACTCCAGCACCGCTTCGATCGCTTGGCGGGCATCACCCCAGTGCAGCTGCCCCTGGCCGTGGGAGCTCCGCCAGCAGCTGGTGTCCCGCAGCTGCCGGAGCAGATCAAGCCCCAGCTGGGCCTGCCACTGGGCACAAAAGCTCGGCTCCGCCAGAGCCAGGGCCAGAGGGGCCGGATCGATCTCTAGCCCGAACCAGCGTAGGCGCAGGCCGCGGGGGGCTGCCGCTTCGAGCAGGGCGGCGCTGTTGGTGCCCAGTCCCACGCAGACATCCACCACCCAGAGCTCCTCACCGGCACAGAAGCGCTCCAGCTGGGCGGGCCTGACAAAGGTGCGCTGCGCCTCGAGCAGGGCGCCGCTGCGGCAGTGAAACCCCTCCCCGTACTCGACGCTGTACAGACTGAAACTGCCGTCGCCGCTGAAGCGGGGGCTCAGATGGGCCGTTCCCTGACTGCCGAAGGTCACCCCGCCTGGCCTCAGGCCTCCGCCTGCAGGCGCGCCAGATCGTCCCAGAAGCCTGGGTACGAGACCGCCGCCGCCTCACTGCGATGCAACCGGGTGGTCCCACCCGCCACCTGGGCGGCCACCCCCAGGCTCATCGCCACCCGGTGATCGGTTTCACTGTCGACCTCGGCGCCGCGGAGCGGGCGCCCCCCCTCGATCACCAGGCCGTCGGCGGTTTCCTGCAGGCAGGCCCCCATGGCCCCCAGCTGGCGGCTCATCACCGCCAGGCGATCGGTTTCCTTCACCCGCAGTTCCTCGGCATCACGGATGCGGCTCACCCCTTCGGCGCAGCAGGCGGCCACCGCCAGAATCGGAATCTCATCCACCAGGCGGGGAATCAGATCCCCGGAAATCTCGAACGCCTGCAGCGGGCCATGGCTGACCCGAACATCCCCCACCGGCTCACCGGCCACGTCGCGGGGGTTGAGCACCTCCAGACGCGCCTCCATCTGCTCGAGAACCTCGAGGATGCCGGTGCGGGTGGGGTTGAGGCCCACATTCTCCACGGTGATCTCGGCTCCCGGGGTGATGGCGGCGGCCACCAGCCAGAAGGCAGCCGAACTGATGTCGCCGGGCACCACCACCGGCAGACCATGGAGCGAGGCCCCGGGATGGAGCCGGATCAGGCGTCCCATCTCACCGTCCACCTCCAGCTCGGCACCGAAGGCTCTGAGCATGCGCTCGCTGTGGTCACGCGAGCGGGCCGGCTCGATCACGGTGGTGGAGCCGCTGGCCGTGAGGGCCGCCAGCAGCAGGGCCGATTTGACCTGGGCCGAGGCCACGGGAGTGCCGATCACCGCGCCGTGGAGCTGGGTGCCTTCGATCGCCAGAGGGGCCAGGTTGGCACCCGCCCGCCCACGGATCAGGGCGCCCATGGCGGCCAGGGGCTGCCCCACCCGGGCCATCGGCCGCCGGCGCAGGGAGGCGTCGCCATTGAGCACGAAGTGACGTCCGCTGCGCCCGGCCAGCAGCCCCAGCATCAGGCGCATGGTGGTGCCGGAATTGCCGCAGTCGAGCACGTCCTCGGGCTCCCTGAGGCCATCGAGCCCGACCCCCTGGACCAGCACCGGTTCACCCGCTTCGATCGGACTGATCGTGACCCCCATGGCCCGCAGGCAGGCGGCGGTGCTGAGGGGGTCCTCGGCGGGCAGCAGGCCCTCGATGCGGGTCTCGCCTTCGGCGATGGCGCCGAACAGCAGGGCCCGGTGGGAAATCGACTTGTCGCCTGGCACCCGCACCGTGCCGCGCAGGCTGCCGCCAGGGCCTGCTCCGGCGTTGGAGCCCAGGGTCAGGGGGCTGCCGGATGCAGGAGCGACGGCCATGCGAAGGGGGTGGTGAGGAGGGTCAATCGGGGGAGCCTAGGGCTGAGCTTCCGCTGGAAACACGGGCGACTGGGACCCATAGAGCCGATCACCGGCATCCCCCAGACCGGGAACGATGCGGAAGGCCTCATCCAGCTCGGGATCCACGCAGGCGGTGTATACGGTGAGATCCGGAAACCGCTTGCCGAGGGTCCCCAAGCCTGAACTGGCCGCCAGGGCCGTGATCACCCTCAGCCGCTGACCGCTCACCCCCCTGGCCTGCAGACGCTCGAGCACCTGGATCAGGCTGCCGGCGGTGGCCAGCATCGGATCGAAGACCATCACCCCCACCCGCTCGCCGATCCGCTGGGGCAGGGCGTCGAGGTAGCAGTCGGCCTCACCCGTGCGTTCATCCCGCACCAGACCGACATGGGCCACCCGGGCGGAGGGGAGCACCGCCTGCCCCCCCTGCCACAAGCCAAGTCCAGCGCGCAGCACAGGCACCGCCAGCACCGGCACGGACGGATCCACCACCATCCCCTCCGTGAGGGCGAGCGGGGTCTGGACCGCCACCGGTCGCTGGGGCAACCAGTCGCGCACCGCTTCGTAGGTGAGCCAGCGTCCCAGCTCGGCCATGGCGGTGGCGAACAGCGGGGAGGGAGTCTCCTGATCCCGCAGCAGTGTGAGCCAGTGGGCGATCAGGGGATGGGGTGGAACGACCACCCGCAACGACATGCTCATGTGCCATAGCTTGGGGCGTCACGCTACGTGCGACGTGCCGCTTGCCCCTCGGGTTTCCGGGCCCCACCCTTCAGGCTTCCGGCCCGCGCCTGGGCGCTGGCTGGCGCTGCTGGCGGGCCTGATCGTGCTGGTGGGCGGCGCCCTGTTCACCGGGGTGGAGAGCGCCCGGGCGATCACGGCTCCGGAGCTGAGGGGCCAGCGTGCCCTCCAGGACCTTCAGCCCGACATGCGGGGCCGTGATCTGCACCAGCAGGAGTTCCTCAAGGCCTCGATGGGCGGTTACGACCTCAGTGGCAGTGACCTGCGCGGGGCCGTGTTCAATTCGAGCGACCTCACCAACACCAACCTCCGTGAGGCCAACCTCGAAGACGCCGTGGCCTTCGCCACCCGCTTCGATGGAGCCGATCTGAGCGGAGCGGTGCTGCGCAACGCCATGCTCATGCAGAGCCGCTTCACCGGCGCCTCGATCGAGGGGGCCGACTTCAGCGATGCGGTGCTGGATCTCTCTCAACTCAAGGCCCTCTGCTCCCGCGCCGACGGCATCAACCCCAGCACAGGGGTCTCCACCGTGGAAAGCCTGGGGTGCCGGTAACATTCGAGTCCGGTTCCGGTGGAGAACAGCCACCGGGGGCAAGGGGGAAAGTCCGGTGCAACTCCGGCACTGTCCCGCAGCTGTGAAGCCCGTGCTCCGGTCAACCGCCGCCGCACGCGCCAGTCAGAACACCCGCCGGTTCTCCCTCTCGTGCCGGCGCGGACCGGAACTCCAGACCATGACCTCCCTTTCTCGGGACCCGGCTCCGCTGCGGCAGCCAGCCCGTCCTTCTCAGCAAGCTCCTCGGCGGCAACAACGGGTCCAGCGTGAGTGTCCTGCTGGCCCCCGTCCCCTGCACCTGATCGCCCTGGTGGGACTGGTGCCGCTGGTGCTGATGGCGGCGCCGGCCTCTGCCCACCACCTGATGGACACGGTCGGGCTGCAGGAAGGAGCCCTGGCTGGGTTCCTCAGCGGTCTGGGGCATCCCCTGCTCGGCCCAGACCACCTGCTCTTCCTGCTGAGCCTCGGCCTGGTCGGACTGCAGCAACCGCTGCGCTGGGTGATCGCCCTGCTGGCGATCGGCCTGGGCTCCACCGCCCTGGGCCTGATCCTGCCGGTGTTACCCGGCAGCGAGCTGCTGGTGGCCCTCTCGCTGGTGGCCACAGGCCTGGTGGTGCTGGGCCGCTGGCCCCGCTGGATCCTGCTGCCCGCCATCGCGCTGCACGGCAGCGTGCTCAGCCAGCCGGTGCTCGCATGGTCGATCGGGACCCAGAGTCTGTATCTTCTCGGCCTGCTGATCAGCCAGGGTGCCCTGTTGATCATCGCCGTCACCGTGGTGCGCTCCTGGGCCCAGAGCCTTCAGACCGCCAACCTGCGTCTGGTGGCGGGCTTGCTGATCGGAATCGGCGCCACGTTCGCCTGGACCCAGCTGGTGCCCTGACCATGACCGTTTCCCCCGCAGCCCCCCTGGCATCAGTTGCCAGCAGGCGGCTGCCGGTCACCGTGGTGACCGGATTTCTCGGTGCCGGCAAGACCACCCTCCTGCGCCAGCTGCTGCTCAACAGCGGCCAGCGTCTGGCGGTGCTGGTCAATGAATTCGGCGAGGTGGGCATCGATGGAGCCCTGCTTCGCAGCTGCGGCTTCTGCCCTGAGGAGGAGCTGGAGGGGCGGCTGGTGGAACTGGCCAATGGCTGCCTCTGCTGCACCGTCCAGGATGAGTTCCTGCCCACCATGCAGATCCTGCTGGAGAAGGCGGATCGCCTCGACGGCATCGTGGTGGAAACCAGTGGTCTGGCCCTGCCCGAACCTCTGGTGCAGGCCTTTCAGTGGCCCGAGATCCGCACCCGCACGCGCGTCAATGGCGTGGTGGCGGTGGTGGATGGCGAAGCTCTGGCCCAGGGCAGCGTGGTGGGGGACCCCGCGGCCCTGGAGCGGCAGCGGGCAGCTGACCCCAGCCTCGATCACCTCACTGACCTCGAAGACCTCTTCCGGGATCAGCTGGAGGCGGCCGATCTGGTGCTGATGAGCCGGGCCGATCGGCTGGATGCCTCCCAGCGCGAGGCCGTGCAGCGGCAGCTGGGGCCACTCTGCCGCCCTGGAGTCGCCGTGCTGCCGATGGCACGCGGGGACGTGCCCGCCGATCTGATGCTCGGCCTTGATCGGATTGAGCAGGCAGCCGGGCAGCACCGGGCTCCGGGAGATCACCCGCAGGACCACAACCACAGCGACGAGCCCCAAGTCCACGACCACGTCCACGACCACAGCCATGTGCCGATGCAGTCACTGGCGCTGCAGCTGCCAGGGGATTTCGATCGGGGAGCCCTGGAGCGTCTGCTGATCGAGCAGATCGTGAAGCAGGGGATTCTGCGCCTGAAGGGCTGGTTGCAGCAGAGCGGCAAGCCCAGACCCCTGCAGATCCAGGCGGTGGGTCCTCGGCTCGAATGCTGGTACGACCGCCAGCCCGTCGCCCCTGCTGCCGACGCAGGTCGTCCTGGTCTGGAGCTGGTGGCGCTGGGCCTGCGGCTGGATCGCAACGAGCTGGAGGAGGCCCTGGCCGGGGCTGCCTGCAGCGCCGGCGGCTGAAGGCACCGCCAGCGCTCAGTCCAGCGGGAAGGAGCCCTTGGCACAGAGCCCATCCCAGCAGAGGGCATGGTCCTCCTGCCAGTTGCCGCTCACGCGCTGCCAGGGACCGCTGGAACGGCGCATCTCCACGCTGCCCCGCCCGTTATGACGGAAGAGCACCCGCAGGCCCTCCATGTCGATCCACCAGCGCTCTCCCACCGATTCCACCGTCATCACGCACGGGTTCCAGGGGCCACCCTCCAGGCGGCACTCCACCTGGTAGCTGGGCGGCTCATCGGCTCCGACCGCCGCTCGCGACAACCAATCGAGCCCCAGCACGAGAATCACCAACAGGGTCATCAGGCTGGCGGCGGAGACGGGCAGCCGCGCCGGCAGCGCCAGGGCTCGGCCTTGCATGGCTTGGTCTCCTCCGTCTCATCCCTTCAAGCTGGATCGAGCCCTGGCGAAGGGGGAGCATCGGCTGCCAAGATTTAACAAACGCTCTGGCTGCCTGGTGCCCCGCTTTCACGCCCGCGTGCTGATCTCTCTGAGGCCCTCGGTTCTCGATCCAGCTGGCGAGGCCACCCGCGCCGCCACCGGCCGCCTGGGGGTGGAGGGAGTGAGCCGACTGCGCATCGGCAAGGCGGTGGAGCTGGAGATCGAAGCTCCCGATGCCGACACAGCCCGCTCTCGGGTGGAGTTGCTCAGCGACAGGCTGCTGGCCAATCCCGTGATCGAGAACTGGGAACTGGAGCTGAGCGAGATTGTCACCAACGGGGCGAGCCTCTCGGCATGACGATTGGTGTGGTGGTCTTCCCCGGCTCCAACTGTGACCGGGACGTGCGCTGGGCGGCCGAGGGCTGCATGGGGATTCCTACCCGGTTCCTCTGGCATGAGGAGCGTGATCTGAGTGGGCTCGATGCCGTGGTCCTGCCCGGTGGCTTCAGCTACGGCGACTACCTCCGCTGCGGCGCGATCGCGCGCTTCGCTCCGGTGCTGGAGGAGGTGGCCGGGTTCGCATCCAGGGGCGGCCCGGTGCTGGGCATCTGCAACGGCTTCCAGGTGCTCACCGAGCTGGGTCTTCTCCCCGGAGCCCTCACCCGCAACAGCCGGCTCCACTTCATCTGTGAGCCCACCGGCCTGAAGGTGAACCCCGGAGCTTGCCGCTGGCTGTCCGGCTATGGAGAGGCTGAAGCGATCAGCCTGCCGATCGCCCACGGGGAAGGCCGCTACCAGTGCGAGCCGGCCACTCTCGAGGCGATGGAGCAGAGCGGCCAGGTGGTGCTGCGCTATCAGAACAATCCCAACGGCTCGGTGGGCGATGTGGCCGGCCTGTGCAATCCCGCTGGCAACGTGCTCGGGCTGATGCCGCACCCCGAGCGAGCCTGCGACTCCCGCACCGGTGGGCTCGACGGTCAGCGCCTGTTCGCGAGCCTGCTGGGCTGAGCTGCGCAGCCCCTCCCCGGACATCAAAAAGGGGGCCGGTGATGGCCCCCGTGGCTCTTGATCAAGGAGCGATCAGAGCAGGGTGATTGGTTCAGTGCTGGGCGATCAGTTGACCGCAGCGAAGAACTCCTTGCTGCCGACGGGGTCGGGCTTCATGGTCTTCTCCCCAGGGGTCCAGTTGGCAGGGCAGACCTCATCGGGGTTGGCCTGGACGTACTGGAAGGCCTGGAGCACCCGCAGGGTCTCATCGACGCTGCGACCCACCGGGAGGTTGTTGATCGTGCTGTGCATGATCACGCCTTCCGGGTCGATGATGAACAGGCCGCGCAGAGCAACGCCGGCCTCCCCATCGAGCACGTTGTAAGACGAAGCGATCTCCTTTTTGAGGTCAGACACGAGGGGGTAGGCGATGTCTCCGATGCCGCCCTGCTTGCGATCGGTCTGAATCCAGGCCAGGTGAGAGAACTCGCTGTCGACCGAAACGCCCAGCACCTCGGTGTTGCGGCTGGTGAAATCGGCGTAGCGGTCGCTGAAGGCGATGATCTCCGTGGGGCAGACGAAGGTGAAGTCGAGGGGATAGAAGAAGAGCACCACGTACTTGCCGCGGTACTGGGAGAGGGAGACCGTCTGGAACTCCTGGTCCACCACAGCGGTGGCCGTGAAATCAGGGGCCTGCAGACCGACGAGCCGGGACATGCGTGAGGAAGGGGGGGTAACGGACGGAATCGCAGGCGGGCTGTCCGAACTCGGACCGACTACCACTTGCGCATGCAACAATTTATCACGGAACCCTGGCAGCAATGGCCCCTAAGATGGATAAGGCGACAACGGCTGAAGCCGTGCACCCATCCACAGCTTTTTCCTGATGTCCTGGGACCCCGTCCTGCTGCGCAAGTACAACAACACCGGTCACTTCCGTCTGCTCAATCAGCTTCGCAATGAGCTGAAAACCAGCCCGCTCAACCGGGAGGAACCCAGCGACGAGGACGGCGGAGGCCGCTCACGCACCGGCAACCTGGTGCGCGCGGTGGACGTGCGGCCCAAGGTTTATGGGCGCGCACGGCGCTATGCCGGGCCGGCTCCGGCACCCAATCTCCCCCCGGCAGCACCCGGCGGCGAAGGGGGAGCCAGCGGTTCCGCCAGCTTCCGGGAGCGCCTCAACGCCATCGAGATGCGCTGAGCAGCCCCTGAAGGGACGAGCCCAACCCCCGCCAGAGGCCAGCCAGGCTGATGAGGGGCGGGTGAAGTGGATTGGCGCTGATTCGCCACAATGGCTCGGGGGAGACTTGAACTCCCGACCTTGGGGTTATGAATCCCACGCTCTAACCAGCTGAGCTACCGAGCCGCGTTGTAAGGACTTTAAACGATCGACCCCCCTCTCCCAGCAAGGAGAGAGGGGGGTGACCAAGATGGAGATCAGGCTCTGCCGGGGAGGAATTGAAGCGGGTTTGCAGCGCCACGGCCAGGGGGGTGGATCTCGAAGTGGAGATGCGGACCCGTGCTGCGTCCGGTGCTGCCCATTTCGGAGATCTTGGTGCCCTGGGCCACCTGCTGGCCCACCCTCACCAGCACACGGCTGTTGTGGCCGTAGAGGGATTTGCTGCCATCCGGGTGCTGGATCTCCACCAGGTAGCCATAGCCCCCGCTGTGCCAGCCCGCATAGGACACCTGACCACCCTGGGCCGCCACGATCGGAGTTCCGACGTTGCTGGCGATGTCGATGCCTTTGTGCATCCGGCCCCAGCGCCAGCCATAGCCGGAGCTGAACACACCACGGGCCGGCCAGACCCAACCACGTCCGATCTGGTTCGGCGGCTTGGGCTTCTCGCCAGGGCGGTTGAAACCGGGAAGATCAGGCCAGCTCAGCCCGCCACTACCCGTGGGCTTGAGCCCCAGCACCATGCGCGAGCGGGTGGGACGGGCCCGGGCCACCCTGATCTGACTGCCTTCCACCAGGCGGGCGGCCTCAAGACCAGGGTTGAGCCGAAGCAGGTCCTGGATACTGAGCCTGTAGCGCTGGGCCAGCTTCACGAGGTTGTCGCCGAAGCGCACCACACCGGTGCCCTCCACTGGCGGGGGCTCGCTCAGCGGAGCCGAGCGGCGGAGTTGGCTGGTATCGAGGGAAGCGAGCTGTTTGGCCGCCGAGGCTTTCTGGGAGGGAAGCACCACCCAGTCACCCGGACTGAAGCCGTGGTCTTCATTGACATCGTTGAGCTTGGCCAGGGGGGTTTCCTGAACCCGCAACTGGCTGGCCAGCTCCTCAAGGGTGATGTCGCTGCGGATGCGAACCCAGAGCTTGTCGCGGAACGAAGCCGGCAGGGAGGCCAGCAGTTGGGGTTCGCCGGACAGCGAAGGTTCGACCTCCAACCGCTCAGGCATCGTTTCGAAACCGGGGCGGCGCGCGTCGGCGATGCCGGGGATAGCCCCGACAGCCACGAGCGAGAGAACCGGCATGGTTCCCAGCAGCGGCAGGATCAGATGCGAAGGCTTCATAGAAAATTTCACCCGTCGGACAAGGCCCGGTGGAGAAGCCACCATCCCCGAGCCGCGCCGAGGGTAGCGGCCTGAACCATCCGGCACAACCCTCTGGGGCCAGCCCTTTGATCGTCAGGCACGATCTGGGCAGCGTCTGATCGCTCAGTCGCTGGTCTCCAACTGGCGCAGGGCCTCAAACAGCACCACCGCGACCGACACCGAGAGGTTCAGGCTGCGCACCCCACCGCCGCGGCGCACGGAGCCTGGCATCGGAATCGTCAGCCGCTGGTCGGCCTGCTCGAGCAGCTCCTGCGGCAGGCCATCACTCTCCCGGCCGAACAGGAGCCAGTCATCGCTGCGGTAGGTGAAGTGCTGATAAGGCTGATCAGCCTGGCTGCTCAACGCCAGCAGACGTCCTCCCCGCCGGCTCCGCTCGGCGCACAGGGACTCGAAGCCTGGATGGATGTGCAGGGGCACCCATGGCCAGTAGTCGAGCCCCGCTCGCTTGAGCTGCCGGTCATCGAGGCTGAACCCCAACGGTTCGATCAGGTGAAGCTCGGCGCCGGTGGCGGCACAGGTGCGCGCCACATTGCCTGTGTTGGGCGGAATCTGGGGCTGAAACAGCACCACCCTGGGAAGGGCGCTCACAGTCCCGGCACCGGCTGGCTGAGAGCTCTCAGATCCAGAGCACGGCCCTGGATCACCAGCCAGCTGGCCTGGGCCAGGGGCTGCAGGCGCTGCTGCAGCCGGCCCAGGCGATCGCGGAAGCGGCCGCCGATCGCCGTGGCGGGCACCACGCCCCAGCCGGTCTCCTCTGTGACGATCAGCAGGGGAGCCCTGCAGCTCAGAAGAGCCTGCAGCAGCGCATCCTGCCTCTGTTCCCAGGCCTCGCCGTCGAGATCGAGGTGGTGAGCCAGCCAGGTGCCGAGAGAGTCGATCAGCAACTGGTGATCGGCGGGCGCGCGCGCCAGGGCTGACTCCAGCTCCCCTTCCACCTCCCAGGTGGTCCAGGTGCTGGGGCGACGACGCTGGTGCAGCTGGAGGCGATGCTGCCAGGCCTGATCGTCCGGAGCCAGGACTCCGGTGGCGATGTAGAGCACAGAGCGGCCACTGTGCGCAGCCAGGTGCTCGGCCCAGCGGCTCTTGCCACTGCGGCTGGGACCGCTCACCAGAGTCAACCCCGCAACCGGTCGCCGCTCAACCACCCCCATTCATGTTGCGCAGGGTGGCCACGGAGGAGGGCGAAACACGGTTGAGATACCTGAAGATCCAATACTTGAAAATGGTCGCCAGAATCACCGGGAATGTGGCGATGAACAAAAGAATGAAATTCTGCCGCTGGGGAAGTCCCAGGTGGTTGGCCACACCATCCAGCAGAACAATCCAACCCTCAGGACTGTGGAATCCAACAAAGATGTCCGTGAACAGGATGATGGCAAAAGCCTTGGCACTGTCGCTCAGGCCATAGACGGCTTCATCCAGGAAGCCCCGCAAGACCCGGATCTCCTCCTGGCCGAACACGCAGACGAGCACGAAGCCCAACAGGGCCACCCCATCGGAGATCACGTTCTTGATCGCGCGGGTGCTCTGACGGTCGGCCTCATCCTTGAGCTCGGCAGCACGGGTCGCCAGAGCCTGATGCAGCTCCTCATTGGTGGGCAGCACACTGCCTTTGAGCAGAGCATCAAATTCAATCTCGGCTTTGTAGATGCGCAGTTTCTCCACCGCCTCCTCCTCCAGCTGCGGTTTGGTGTAACTCAGGAAGGGCACATGGGGCGCAAAGCGATCCACCAACGGAGAGATCACGAAGGAGCGGCTGGCCTGCTGCATCAGCAGGGGAACCAGCACCAGCAACAGGAGAACGCGGAGGGACACCAGCGTGGAATCCCGCCGGCGCCGGAAACCCGCCACAACGCTGGCCTCGGCTTCCGGGTCCAGTTGCTGACGCACCCGCTCCACAGCCCCCATCAGACTGCGTGGCAACAGCTCAGGGGTGCGGCTCAGGCTGGCGGCGCCGGAGCGTGAGTTGTAGCGGGCTTCGACTGACTCGATCAGCTGGAATTGACGCTGCTGTTGGGAATCCAGCTCGTGCCGGCGAGGCTGGATCTCCTCGATGCTCTCGCGACACACCTGCAAGGCCGCGCGAAAGCGGCGCAGCATCTGACTGCGCACCTGGCGGGGCACACTCAGCTCGAGATCGGTTCGGACCGGACGATCGGCAAAGAACTCGATCTCGATGCTCTGAATCAGCAGGGCAGCCTCATAGGCACGCTCCAGCCGATGGACGAGATCGCTCGAGCGTGCCTTGCCGAAGGCACCCATCCAGTTGCGCAGCGCCATCGGTGATCAGCGTGAGAAAACCCACCAGGTGAGCATCGGCACGATGGTGCCCACCACCAGCAGCACGATCACCCACTGGAAGCCTTTGCCCGCAGCGGTTTCCTCCCGGGTGGGGATGTTGCTCACCACAGGAGCGGCCGTCTCTTCCAGAGGGGGGCCAGGGTCCTCCCCGCCCTGCAGGACCGTGTTCAGACGGGCTATGGCGTCGAGAGAGGCCTGGCGATAGCGGGTTCCAAGCCGCAGGGGAACCGCCATGGTGCTGTCGGCGGTGTCCCGCAGCAGCGAAGCCGGCAGTTGCTCCAGCAGCTCGGTGCTGGCAACAACGGCCGCCGTGTTGGTCTGGGCGTCGATCAGCACCAGCAAGTCACCCCCGGAGCTGGGCTCGGCTCCCGACCAGGCCTGCAGGAGCTGCTGACCGAGAGAGTCGAGTTCCAGTCCGTAATCGAGGCGGGACACAGTGAGCAACCTCGCCTGAACGTGGCCACTCTCCAGCTCGGCCAGGCGACGCTCCAGCTCGGCCGAGGTGGCGCGACTGAACAGTCCTGCCGTATCGATCAGGTGCTGTGAGGCCGGTGGCGCCGGCAGATCTCCGACTCCCACGGCCCAGGTTGCCGGGGCCAGCACCAGCAGGGGGATGACCAGGGCTGTGAACAGGGCCAGTACTCGGGGCAGCAGACGCACGGGAACCTGGAGATGAATCGTTGCCCCACAGTTTGCCCTCAGCTGGACAGGCTGTCGCGGTTGAGGGCCTCAATCGCTGCGAGAATCTGCCCGGCCTTCCCTCCAGGCAAGGCGAGTTGAACCGCCAGGCTCTGCAGGAACACCTGCTCGCTGGCCTGGACGACCCGATCGCTGTGAACCAGCTGGGCCGCCACCGCCAGGGCAGTTTCCCGCTGTTCGGTGTTCAGCACGGGGACCGCGGCAGTGACCAGAGCCTCAAGCCCCCCCTGGCGCAGGGCAGCCAGAAGGGAATCGAACAGTTCCGCAATGGCGAGGTCTGTGAGGTCGGCATAGGGGGTCCGGTGCTCCAGCAGGCCCCGCAAGGCCTTGGCCTCATCGCGGCCCAGCGTCCCATCACAGGCCACGGCGGCCAGGGCGATGGCGGCGAAGGCCTTGCTGGCTTCCATGGCAGGAGATCGGAACTGCTCCCATTCCAGCAACCCGTGGCCAGGCAGGGCCCGCCGGAGACTGGAATCCGTGTCAGCGTTCACGCCAACGTCGTGGACACCGTGACCACCATGCCCACCCCGGCCCGTTTCACCCTGGCGGCAGGGCTGCTGGGGCTCGGGCTCTGTCTGCTCAATCAGCTCACCGCGCCGGAGCTGAATCCGGCCCTGGAGCGTGCCGGGGTGCTGGCGAGCCTGATGGCGGTCGGTCTGATGCTGGTGGCTGTGCTCTGGACCCGGGCCCTGCCCCTCGCCCCCGAGCGCGTGGAGCTGGAGGGGGAGCAGGGGCTGGAGCTCGACGCCGAGCTACCCGAGGAGTTGAGCCTGGAGCTGGCCTGGGGGAGCCGCCTGCTGCTCACCGCCACTCCTGCCGCCAGCCTGCTGATCCACTGGCAGGGCAGGACCCTGCTGCGGCGTGGTCTGCTGGGCCACAGTCCTTTCGATCCTGGGGAGATCTGCCGCAGAGCCACGGCCAACGGCCGCACGGTCTCGCTGGTGAACCTGAAGCTCTACCCCGGCCGCGAGGAATTCAGCTGCCTGCCGGTGGGCACCCCGGCGGTGCTGGTCCAGCCGATCGGCAGCCAGGGCTGGCTGCTGGCGGGAGGCTGGTCGCCCCGCTGCTTCAGTCGCAGCGATGAACTCTGGATCGAGGGGTGGGCCGAGAAGCTCAGAACGTCACTGGAGCGGGCTGACGTCGCTCTTTCGAGGGAGGAGGCACCTTCAGCTCCGAAAACACCCGCCCCCCCGGGGTCGTGAACTCGGCCAGTCCCTTGGGGCCCACCTTCCCGAACAGCTGCTCACTGCGCGTGATCTGCTGATTCTGATCCCGCTCCAGCTGAACGCTTCCCCGCGCCTGGATGTCCTGGGTGTCCCAGTTCCAGCGGCATTCCCTGGCCTGGAGCCGTTCACCGGGCTGGCGAAGGCGACAACCACTCGGGATGATCGCCGTTTTCTCTGCCAGCACCAGCCGCAGGGAGTCTCCCGCCACGTTCAGCTGATCGACCACGCCGGTGAAGGGGAGAGCGGTGCTGAGGACCTGGTCCTTGGCATTCCAGCGGGTGCGCTGGGCATCAAGCACGGCCTTGCGGGAGGGGTCCGTGAAGCGCACCGGCGCGAGCAGATCCACCACTTCCAGGCGGGTGTTCCCCTGCAGCGACGATCCCGTGACCGTCTGGACAATGCCCTTTTCAGCGGCGGGCCGCCGCTCCCCCTTCACCGGACCCGCCGCCACCAGAGCGCCGGTGTTGGCCTGCCAGTCAGCCCGGCTCGCGCGCAGATCCAGCTCTGGTTGCTGCAGGCGGGTCTTGCCGCGCAACTCCAGCTTGTCCTTGTCGAGCAGGAACCGGGCCGTGGTGGCACTCAGGCGGCTCTGACGTTCGGTGAGCACGGGGCGCCGGTCGATCTCCATCAGCTGCCGGCCGGGCGTCCAGCGCACCCGATCCCCACTGATCACCGAGCCTCTGGGACCCAGCACCAGGATCCGCACCTTCCCTTCCAGCTGGATCACCTCACCATCGTTGATCACCAGGCCGCTGGTGGCCTCCACCTTGTACCGCGGCTTGCCGCCGACGTAGATCACGCCCCGGGGATCCGTGGCGCGGGCGACGCGCCGCTGCAGGTCGTAGCGGGCCTGCGGGCTGGTGAGCTCCCAGGCCGGGCGACCCTGACCATCCTGCTGGCGCAGGTTGAGCGAGCGGAACACGAAGGGCTGGGGCTCCTTGGGCTTGATCGGTTGGCGCGTGCAGCCCAGCAGGGCCACCAGAGGCAATCCGAAGATCAGGGCGCGGGCCAGGGGGGCCTTCACAGCGGTCCATCCAGTTCCAGCCTGGCCATCACCGGCTCCGGCTCGGGGAGGGGAGTGCCGGCGATCAATCCCCCCCAGCCCAGGCGCTGCTGCCACGGGGCGGGACCGCCAGGACCAGGGCCTGGAGCTCCGAGAGAGGAATCACTGGGGGCCGGGGGCTGGTTGAGCTGAAGCAGCATGCGGGTGGAGAGATCGGGCAGGATCGGCGCCAGCAGCAAGGCCACCAGCCGGGCGGCCTCCAGCACCGCGTAGAGGTCGTCGGCCACCTGCTGCCGCTGGCCCTCCTGCTTCATCCGGCTCCAGGGGGCCTGGTCGTTGAGGTAGCCATTGGCGCTGATGGCGAGCTGCAGGGAGGCTGCGGCGGCCTGACGGAAATCAAGCCGCTCCAGTCCCTCGATCACCTGCTGCCGGGCTGTGTCCGCCGCCAGGGCGAGGGGGTGGCTCCCGTCGAGACCATCACTGGGAGGCGGGACCGCCTGATCGAACCAACGTCTGGCCATTGAGGAGGTGCGGTTGAGCAGGTTGCCGATGGTGTTGGCCAGATCGTTGTTGACCAGATCGCTGAAGCGCTGCTGCTGCACATCGCCGTCATCGCCGAAGGGAATGTCGCGAAGCAGGTACCAGCGCACGGCATCGGGACCGCAGCGCTCCAGCAGCTCACCGGGATCAAGCACGTTGCCCAGGGATTTGCCCATCTTCTGCCCCTCCCGGGTGAGAAAGCCGTGCCCGAAGACCCGCTCGGGCAGCTCAAGACCTGCCGAGAGCAGCATCGCCGGCCAGTAGACCGCGTGAAAGCGAAGAATGTCCTTGCCGATCACGTGGATGCTTGCCGGCCAGCCCCGCTGGCTGAGCAGCCCCAGGTCGGGCGGATCCCCCGGCTCCAGCAGAGCGGTGAGATAGCCGAGCAGGGCGTCGAACCACACATAGAACGTGTGGCCGTCGTGGCCGGGAACGGGAATTCCCCAGGGCAGATCCAGCCGGGAGATGGAGAAATCGCGCAGCCCCTGGGCCACGAAGTTCTCCACTTCGCGGCGGCGGCTGGCAGGAGCGATGAAGCCCGGTCGCTGGATCAGCTCCTCGATGGCCTGCTGGTAGCGGGAGAGCCTGAAAAAGAGGTTGAGCTCATCGCGCCACTCCAGGGGTCGCTGGTGGGTGCCGCACTGGGGCGCTCGGGCCTCGGGGGGATCCTCCTTGAACTCCTCACAGGCCACGCAGTACCAGCCCCGCTGGCGCCCTTCCACCACATCGCCGGAGGCTTCAACCCGCCGGAAGAACTGCTCCACCAGCAGACGGTGGCGCGGCTCACTGGTGCGGATGAAGCGGTCGTGGCTGATCTGCCAGCGGTCCCACAGGGCCCTGTACTGATCACTCACCTGGTCGCAGTGGGCCTGGGGGGTGAGACCGGCCGCCTGGGCGGTGCGCTGGATCTTGAGACCGTGCTCATCGCAGCCGGTGATGAACAGCACCGATCGGCCCATCAGGCGCTGGAAGCGGGCCAGCGCATCGCAGGCCAGCGTGGTGTAGGCGCTGCCGAGATGGGGCTTGTCGTTGACGTAATAGAGCGGAGTGGTGAGGGTGTAAGTCATCGGCGGTGGTGAAGGGCCCGCTGCGCCGCCAGAGCGGCCCTGCGCCGGGGCCGGATCCTACCGAGTGCCATCCCAGCCCCTCCTCAGGGGGGTGCGGGCGCATCGGCACAATCGAGGTCGTGGAGTCGGCCACCCCGATGCGAGCACGAGACGATCAGGCGGCCGTGGTGGTCTGGGGTGGCGGCAGTGGCGGAGTGGCCGCCGCCCTGCAGGCCGCCCGTGGCGGCGCCGACACGCTCCTGCTCACACCAGGACCCTGGCTGGGGGGCATGGTGAGCGCGGCGGGGGTCTGTGCGCCCGATGGCAACGAACTCAGCCCCTGGCAGAGCGGACTCTGGGGCGCCCTGCTGCGCGCCCTGCAGCGGGAGGAACCCGAAGGCCTCGATCACAACTGGGTGAGTTGTTTCGGCTGGAGGCCAGCCAGCGCCGAGCGGGTGCTGCGGCGCTGGCTGGCTGCCGAACCGCGGCTGCGCTGGTGGAGCGGCTGCCGTCTGAGGCAGCTGGAGCGCACCGGCTCACGGCTCGCGGCGATGGAGCTGGATCACCAGGGCGAGCTGGTGCGCCTGAGCCTGCAGCTGGTCATCGACGGCAGCGATCGCGGGGATCTGCTGCCGCACGCGGGCGTGCCTTTCCATCTGGGCTGGGACGCCAGCGACGACTGGGGGGAACCCAGCGCACCCACCCGCAAGCGGCTGAATACCGATCCGTTCTTCCAGCACCAGCCGGTGCAGTCCCCCACCTGGGTGGTGCTGGCCCAGGAGTCGAATGGGCCCTGTCCAGGCGGGAGCACTCCTGCGGCTCCGTTCGAGCGGGCCACCGAGGCATTCGGCCTGGAGCGCACCCTCAGCTACGGACGCCTGCCCGGTGGGTTGGTGATGCTCAACTGGCCCCTGCACGGCAACGACTGGCACGACGGCCTGGAGCGGGCCTTCAGCGCTGATCTCACCGCCCAGGCGGAGCTGGCGCGAGCCATGCAGCAGCACAGCCTGGCGTTTCTCGGCGCCCTGGGGGAAGCCTCCGGCGGCTGGCTGCAGCCCGCCGGGGTGTTTCCCGAAGCCCCCGGGGGAGGCTCAGCGCTGGGAGGACCATCGCCCCTGGCCCTGATGCCCTACTGGCGAGAGGGCCGGCGGCTGGTGGGCCACCGCCTGGTGCTGGAGCAGGATCTGCTGCCCCTGGCGCCTGCCGGGCTCAGGGGCACCCCCGACGACGACGGGGCCTGGATCGGGCCGATCCCCTTCGATGGGGAGGGTCGCTGCAGCTCGATCGCGGTGGGCAACTACGCCAACGATCACCACTACCCTGGCGACGACTGGCCTCTGGCCCCCAAGAGCTGCCGCTGGGGTGGCCGCTGGAGCGGTACGCCGTTCATGGTTCCCTATGGAGCCCTGGTGAGCGCCGATCTCGACAACCTGCTGGCGGCCGACAAGGCCATCAGCTGCAGCCACATGGCCAATGGCGCCACCCGGCTGCAGCCACTGATCCTGAACATCGGCCAGGCCGCCGGGGCGGCGGCGGCCCTCTGCTCAGGCTCCGGCACGGTTCCGGCCGCCCTCGACGTCCGTCGTCTGCAGGAGGCGCTGATCAGCGACCCCCTGGCACCGGCCGGGCCGATGCCCCTCTGGGACACCCCCTGGCATCACCCGGACTGGCAGCGGCGCCAGCGGCGCGCCCTGCTGGATCCAGCGCTGCTGCAGCCGCGGGGGACCCTGGCGGCAAGCGAGCCAGCCAGCCCCTTCCAGGCCCCGGAGGAACCCCATGAGCGGGTCTTCGACGGCACCCTCGTGCCCGATGGAGACGGGAGTTACACCCTTGAAAGCGAACACCGCGCCTGGCCGCTGATCAGCCTGGAGCCTGGCCTGCACCACTGGCTGCAACAACAGGAGGCTCCCAGGTCGGTGCGCCTGATCGGCGTCGCCAATCCCTGGGGGCCCTGGCTGCGGGTGTCGCGGCTGGAGGCTTGATCGGTGCAGGCTCAGCGGGCCTCCAGCCTCAGCAGATCGGAGAGGGAATCCACCTGCTGGACCTGAACCGTGAGTGCATCCCCCGGCTGACACAGCTCCGGTGCCCGCACGGCCTGGTCCATCGCCAGTGACTCCAGGTGAACCAGGGCCAGGCGGTCCTGCTGGCGCAACCAGCGCAGAAAGACAGCGGGCCAACGCTCGCCGCGATGCTGCTCGAACCAGACCTGCTGCCAGTGGCGCTGATCCTCACGGCTGATCTGGATGCCTTCGCGAATCACCGGATCAAGCTCCTCGAGAAGCTCCCCCATCCGGGCGGCGTCGAGGGGCTGATCGCCGGTGAGGGTGGCGGCCAGCTGGCGCTGGGCCACCAGATCGGCGTAGCGGCGGATCGGCGAGGTGGCCTGCACATAAGACGGCAGCCCCAGGCTGAAATGGGGGCTCACTGCTGCGCTCGTGCAGCCGCGGCTGAGGCAGCGCCGCAGGGCCGCATGGCGGACAGGCCCTTCCGGGAGACTCTGCAACTCACTCTCGGGCGGCAACTCGCTCACCGGTTGGCCGCGAAAGGGCATGGCCAGGCCGAGGTCGACGGCATGGGCAGCCACCACCGAGCCGGTGAGGATCATCGCTTCGGCCACCAGGGCCCGAGCCGGCGAGGGATCGGTGATCTCCAGTTCAGCGTGCTCGTCGCGGCAGAGAATCCGTCCCTCGCTCTGCTCCATCGAGAGGGCCCCGCGGGCCTCGCGCCAACGGCGCCGGCGCTCCAGCAGCCCCTGCAGCTGGGCAAGGTCGGGCTCCTCGGGCGGAGCCATGTCGATCAGGGCATCAGCATCGCCGTAGGTGAGGCGGTAGGTGGGGCGGATCCAGCTGCGCAGCAGCTCATGGCGGGCCACGCTTCCATCCTCCGCCAGCTCGACCGCGCAGCTCCAGGCGGCACAGCGTTGCCCCTGGCGCAGGCTGAAGGGACCCACCGCCAGGGCCAGGGGGAACATCGGCACCACCCCCGAGGCCAGATAGAGGCTGGTGCCACGGCGCCGGGCCTCCAGATCGAGGGGGGAGCCGCTGGCCACCAGGCGGCCGGGATCGGCGATGTGCACCCA
Organism: Synechococcus sp. CS-205; assembly: GCF_025128255.1. NCBI lineage: Bacteria > Bacillati > Cyanobacteriota > Cyanophyceae > Synechococcales > Synechococcaceae > Synechococcus > Synechococcus sp. CS-205. Next base: position 189,872 of record NZ_JAHLZB010000024.1, on the reverse strand, counting down.
CAGCCGCAGGCCGCCCCCCGCCAGGGGCTCCAGCGACACGGCGTCATCGATTTCCTCGGTGTCGGCGTCATCGATGGTGTAACTGCGCAGGGCGGTGAGATCCCGCCGGGTCTCATCGCCGGGTTGATCCTGCTCGGCCTGAGCCAGCAGGCCCTCGGCGTCCTCCAGCAGGGCCGGCGTGAACCCCTGGTCCCAGACGCTGCTGCGCAGAGAAGGCAAGGCATGGGGCTGCCACTGGCCCAGGTCCACCAGCAGACGGCGCACCGGTCCTGGTTCGGCGGCGCACTGGGCCTGCTGCAGGCCGCGACGAAGCTCCGGATCGGACAACGCCTCGATCTCACCGCCGGCGAAGGCCAGCAACTGCTGCAACTGCTCAACCTGGGCGGGGGCGAGATCGGAGGTCTCCAGGGGCGTGCGCTGACGCAGCAGGTCGTGCCACTGCTGCACCCGTCGATGCTCGAGCGCCTGTCGGTGACGGTCGTGACGGAGCTGGCGGAGATCACGCAGGGAACGGGGATGCACCCGGCCCTGGCGCCAGCGAAACAGGTGCTGCTCTGGCTGGTGCAGCCAGCACCAGCAGGCGGCCCGGGCTGCCGGACTGTCGCCGCCGGCCACCAGTTCGGTGAACTCCGCCAGGCTGACCCCCTCCTCGGGGGGCGCCTCCACCAGCAACAGCCAGGCGGCACCGAGATCGCGGCGACCGGGGGAAGCGGAAGCCAGGACCGATGGCTCCAGCAGCCAGGGGGATTGATCCAGACGGACTGGCGGCTCATGCACCCCCGGCAGGGGGGCCACCAGATCCAGCTGTCGCAGGGGGACGCTCTGGGAACGGGCGTCCCAGCCCGCCCTGAGACGGACACGGCTGCCGTTGATGGCTTCGATCAGAGCCAGTTCCGGCCCCTTCGAGCCGATCAGACCGACGAGATCACCCGGTTGCAAACGCCATGCTCCACAGGGGCAGGGAAAGGGCTGCTCAGCCTTCGGGGTTCACGAAGGGGAGCAGGGCCACGATCCGGGCCCGCTTGACGGCGTTGGTCAGGTCCCGCTGCTGCTTGGCGGTGAGACCGGACAGACGGCGGGGAAGGATCTTGCCGCGCTCGGTGATGAATTTCTTGAGCAGATCGACGTCCTTGTAGTCGATCGGATCACCGGGCTTGATCGGTGAGAGGCGCTTCTTGAAAAAGGAACTGGACATGGGTGGGCGAAAACGGACAGGGGACGGAAGGACGAGCTGCTGGGGTCAGCGCCGATGGCGACGACCCGGGGACCTCACTTGATCTCTTTGTGGACCGTGCTCTTGTTGCAGTGAGGGCAGAACTTCTTCAGCTCCAGCCGTTCAGTGGTGTTGCGGCGGTTCTTCTCTGAGGTGTAACGGGACACCCCAGGAGAGCGCTTGGCGGGATTGGACCGGCATTCGGTGCACTCGAGAGTGATCACGATCCGGACGCCCTTGTTCTTGGCCATGGGAAGGACGTGCGCCGCTAGATGCGAGGCGTAATGACAATCCGACACCCTACCGTCCCGGGCTCCGGCATTCCGATCCTTAGGATCTGGGCCTTGATCGATGCAGGCGGATGCGGGTCTCGCTCCAGTGGTTGCGGGAACTGGTCTCCTGCGATGGTCCGGTTCAGGAGCTCGCCGAGCGCCTGTCCATCGCCGGCTTCGAGGTGGAAGCGATTGACGACCTCGCCAGCCAGGCCGAGGGCGTGGTGGTGGGCTACGTGGAAGACAGGCAGCCCCACCCCGATGCCGATCGGCTGAGCGTCTGCCAGCTGCGGGTGGGGCCGGCCAGCTCCGGCGAGCCCTGCTTGCAGGTGGTCTGCGGGGCCGCCAATGTGCGTGCCGGCATGCATGTCCCGGTGGCTCTGGTGGGTGCTCATCTCAGCGCCGTGGATCTGACCATTCAGGCCAGCGAACTGCGGGGTGTGACCAGCACCGGCATGATCTGCTCCCTCAAGGAGCTGGGCCTGGCCGACAGCTCGGACGGCATCGCCGTACTCGATGAACTTTTGGAGACCGTGCCGCCCGTGGGCACGCCTGTGGCGGCTTCTCTGGGCCTCGATGACCAGGTGCTGGAGCTGGCGATCACCGCCAACCGCCCCGACGGACTCTCGATGCTGGGCATCGCCCGGGAGGTGGCGGCCCTCACCGGTGGCAGGCTCAGCCTGCCGCCCGCCGCGTCGGTGATCCCCGCTGAGCCCCTGCCCGTGGGAGAGGCCAGCGCCGCTGCGATCGAAGCGGGCGGCCTGTTCAGCCTCACCGCCCTCACGGGTGTGCGGGTGGAGCCCTCGCCACGCTGGTTGCAGCGTCGCCTGGAGCGGGCCGGTCTGAGGCCGATCAACAACGTGGTCGACATCACCAACCTGGTGATGCTGGAAACCGGGCAGCCCCTGCATGCCTTCGATCAAGGACGCCTGGCGGCCCTGGGGGGCAAGCCGGCGGACCCGGCGGCCCTCGGCCTGCGCCCCGCCCAGGCTGGCGAGAACTTCGACGCCCTCGATGGCTCCAGCCATGCGCTCAGCCCCGAAGCGCTTGTCGTGACCTATGGGGATCGGCCGATCGCCCTGGCCGGGGTGATCGGTGGCGCCGAGACAGCGGTGCATCCCGGCAGCGACGCCCTCTGGCTGGAGGCGGCCATGTTCAGCGCCGAGGCCGTGCGCCGCAGTGCCCGCAGCGTGGGCCTGCGCACCGACGCCAGCGCCCGCTTCGAGAAAGGCCTGCCGAGTGAAGTCACGCTGACGGCCGCCGACCGGGCGGTGCAGCTGCTCCAGGAGCTGGCGGGAGCCCGGGTGGAAGGTCGCTGGCTGCACCGGCGTCCCCACCAACCGGCGCCACCCCTGCAGCTGCGGCGCGATGCCCTGCACAATCTGCTTGGTCCGGTGCTGGTGGACGGCCGGCCGGAGGATCTGCCCGACGGTCGCATCGAGCAGACCCTCACGGCCCTGGGCTGCAGCCTCGTGGCGGAGAGTGAGGGCTGGCTGGTGACGGTGCCCCCATCCCGCTCCATGGACCTCACCCGGGAGGTGGATCTGATCGAGGAAGTGGCCCGGCTGGTGGGCTACGACCACTTCGCCAGTCACCTTCCCGACCCGATCGAGCCGGGGGGGCTCGAGGCCGGGCAACAGGCGGAGCGGTGGTTGCGCCAGGCGCTCTGCCACGCCGGGCTGCAGGAAACCTGCGCGTTCTCCCTGGTGCCCGCCCAGGGGTTGATGGATCACCCTCCGCGGCTGGGCCTCACCAATCCCCTGCTCACCGACTACGGCCACCTGCGCGACAGCCTGCTGGATGAATTGCTGCTGGCGGCACGGCGCAACCTGCAGGCCTCGATGCCGGGGTTCTGGGCCTTCGAGATCGGACGGGTCTTCCAGGTCGAGGGGGAGAGCCTCAAGGAGCAGGCCGAGCTGGCCGGGGTGATCTGCGGCGAGCGACGCTCGGAGCTCTGGAGCAGCGGCGGCAAAGGGCGCAGCCTCGACTATTTCGAAGCCCGCGGTGTGCTGCAGCAGGCCCTCGCCGCCCTGAAGGTGCCGTGCGAGGACCGGCCAAGCGGTGATCACCCCCTCCTGCACCCAGGCCGCTCGGCGGAGCTGCTGGTGGAGGGCCGGGTTGCCGGCTGGTTCGGTCAGCTGCATCCCCAGCGGGCGGAAGACCTCGATCTGCCGGAGGCCACCCACCTGTTCCAGCTCGCCCTCTCTCCCCTGATCAGTGCCGCCACCCGGCGCAACCGCTGGCAGCCGGCCTTCACTCCCTTCGCCACCGTGCCGGCCTCCGAGCGCGACCTGGCCCTGGTGGTTCCCGATACGGTCACCGCCGCCCAGCTGCTCAGCGCGATCCGCAAGGCGGGCAAACCATTGCTGGAGAGAGCGGACCTGATCGATCGCTACCAGGGCAGCCAGGTGGAGGCGGGCAGCGCCAGCCAGGCCTTCCGCCTGCGCTACCGCGACGCCCGCCGCACCCTCACCGAAGTGGAGGTGGAGCAGGCCCACACCAAGATCCTGGGGGCCCTGCAGAAGCAGTTCGGGGCAGCCAGACGCACCTAGGGCTGAGGCCGGCGCCGCCCAGAGCTCAGCCGGTTGGTGTCTCCCAGGTGCGCTCCAGCACGGCCAGGGCCTCCACATGCTGAGTCTGGGGGAAGAAGTCGATGGGCTGAACCCGTTGCAGGCGCATGGTTCCCGCTGCCGTGAGCCGGGCCAGATCCCTCGCCAGGGTGGCAGGGTTGCAGCTCAGGTAGGCCACCCGCTCGGGTGGCGAAGCCAGGATCGCTTCGCAGACCCGCTCCGGCAGACCCTTGCGCGGCGGATCCAGCAGCAAGCCATGGGCGCCCTCGAGGGCTTCAGGCAAGGCCAGGGCCACATCGGCAACCTCGACGGTCAGGCCATTGAGGCCGTTGAGACCGGCATTCAGCCGGGCCTGCTCCACGCTGGAGGGGTGCTGCTCGAGACCCAGAACCCGGGCGCCGGCGGCGGCCAGGGGCAGGCTGAATGTGCCGATCCCGCAGTAGGCATCCACGAGGTTGCGGCCAGGGGCGGGGCGAAGGACCTCGATCAGCAGGGGCACCAACCGCTCGGCCTGGGCGGTGTGCACCTGGAAGAAGGTGTCGGGCCCGATCCGGAGCTCAAGACCGGCGAAGCGGTCGTTCAGCCATGGGCGGCCCGCCACGACCACCGTGCGCGGCCCCATCAGGGTGTTGGTGGGCAGGGGCTGGATGTTCAGACCGACGCCCACCAGCTCCGGCCAGCGCTCCATCCAGATTTCCGCCATCGCCGCCAGATCGGGCAGATCGCTGTGGCTGCTGATCAGGGTGAGCAGCACTTCACCGGTGTGGTGCCCGACCCGCAGGGCCAGGTGGCGCAGGCCCCCCCCTTCGCTGAGATCCACATCCACCGGCCAGTCGCTCTGCTCGAGATCACGCTTGAGGGGGGCGATCAGGCGATCGATGCGGGGATCGAGAACCGGGCAGCGGTTCATGTTCACGATCCGGTGGGTGCCGCTGCGGTAGAAGCCGGCCCTCAGCTGACCATAAGGGCAGCGCTCCAGGGGAATCGTGGTGCGGTTGCGGTAGCCCAGGGGGGTGTCCGAGGCCAGGATCGGCTCCACCGCGAGGCCCTGGCCGCCGATGCGGCGCAGGGCCTGCTGAACCAGATCCTGCTTCCAGATCAACTGGGCCTGGTCCTGGAGGTGCTGGACCCCGCAGCCTCCGCAATCCGAGGCAAGGATGCAGGGTGGCTGCCGCCGCTCCGGGGCATCGTTGCGCCGCTCAAGGGGATGAGCCACCAGATGGCGCTGGGCCCTGTGGTGCACCCTGGCCAGCACCCGCTCCCCCGGCAGGGCCTCGGGGACGAAGACCACCAGGTCGCGACCTGACTCCTCGCTCGAGCTGATGCGTGCCACCCCCTGGCCGTGATGGTTGAGGCCGGAAATGCACAGATCCAGGTCCGTACCTGGGACCGGCAGGGGAAGTCCCATCTGGATCGGAGCGCCTTGGACGTTGAGCAAACCCTAGATGCAAAGGGGCGTTACATCTGAAGACGTCCTTCGGCGCGGAGCATCACGGCTCGATAAAGTCATTAGGCGCCTGGTGTCCTTGATGAGCGTCGTTCGGGATCTGATCCTCCAAGCCGATGATCAGTTGCGGTATCCCAGCGGCGGAGAACTCCGCTCGATGGCGCAGTACCTCTCTGGAGGCCCCCAGCGCATCCGCGTGGCCCGCGCCCTCGCCGAGAACGAGAAAAAAATCGTCGATGAGGCGGCGCGCCTGCTGTTCTCACGCAAGCCTGAATACGTGGCCCAGGGCGGCAATGCCTACGGCCAGAAGCAACGGGCCCAGTGCCTGCGTGATTTCAGCTGGTACCTGCGCCTGGTCACCTACGGAGTGCTGGCAGGCAGCACCGAGAAGATCCAGGAGATCGGTCTCAACGGAGCCCGCGAGATGTACAACAGCCTCGGAGTGCCCATGGCGGGCATGGTCGAGAGCATGCGCACCCTCAAGGAGGCCTCCCTGGCCCTGCTCTCCACTGATGATGCCGCCAGCGCTGCCCCTTACTTCGACTACCTGATCCAGGGCATGCAGACCCTGGGCTGAGCCAGACCTTGCCCCCTGCTCACGCACCAGCGGAAGCGCTGCTCAACCAGCAGCCAGGGGGCTGATCCCAAAAGCCCTTGCATCCGTTGCCCAATGAATTGGCGATGGACTGGAGCAGCCACGAGGCCCTTGGCCGAGCCTGCCAGGGGTCTCACTTTTGTCTTGACACAGGACTAGCTGTGCGTCTCATGTGAGACCTCTGAACTCACAGGATGACCTGAACCGGCGGCAGTCGGAAGCCTGAGTGGAGCGACGCCGGACGATCTGACAGCGATCAGCGCAGGCCAGACGCGCTTGAGGTCAGAGCGTTGAGAGCGTCTCAATTAAGACTTCTACAGCGTCTAGAACAGAGACACAGTCGAGACTATTGCACAATTCCAGCCCTGCGCCCTCTCAGAGGCGACGGACAAGTCCCTGATGGCTTTGGCTGCATCGAACGGCATCCGCTGGCTCGGGTAGCGGATGAGAGGCCGGATCGCCAAGGCAGGGCGCTCAGGCAAGACCAATCTCTGGACTCAGAACAGGTCTCATCATGGACTGCTCGGTCCTGAGTTGGACCGAATTCAGGTCCAAGCTCTGCTCACAGATGAGACGCCAGGGACCCATCAACACGCGAGCCTCAAAGGCCGTGTTTTCAGCTTCCGCCCAGGACCCGAGTCATGGCCCCTGCAACCAGAAATGATGGCGTACCTGTGTCTGCAGCAGGTACGCAGAAAAGAAAACGCTGGCCACCACAGGCCTCTTGCGCTGCTTTGAGCCCCTGGAACGCCTGTCCAGGCCCGGCTGGACACAGCCTTTCCCATGACCGCAGAGAACAGGACCGAAGGCGCGGAGCCAGCTCCGAATCCAGCGAGACACACCATCGGTCGCATTCGGGTCTCGCAGCCGGACCAGACAAGAGTCTTGGATGAGAAGAATGGACCAGGACCACGAGTGGGTTCAGGCCGGTCGGCGGTAGAGCTCCTTGAGCAACTGATACGCCTCATTGAGGCGGCGCATCGCATCGGCACTCCCACCGGAATCCGGGTGGTGACTCATGGCCTGCTCGCGGTAAGCCTCGCGGATCTGGTTGAGGCTGAGCTTGTGCCCAGGCGCCGTGGGCAAGGCCAGCACCTTCAGGGCTCCCTGCAAGGTCATCGTGTGCTCCAGGGTCTGGAAGGAGGTTCCCCGACGTCGCCTGCGGAAGCGATGCACAAACCGGCGGATCAAGGTGGGCACCCGCAGCGTCAGGGTGTCAGTGCTGAAGGGGTCCTCGAGCAAGCCTGCCGCCACGATCACCCGGTTGAAACTGGGCGGCCCCGCTGGCCAGCCGCTGACGAACCCGGTGACCCACTGTTCGATCAGGGCCCAGGTGAAGGGCCGTCCTTCCGCCTGATCCGACTGGACCCAGATGTCCCGGGCCAGCCAGACCATGGCGGCTTCCAGCACGGCCTCGTTGGCCGCCGTGCCGTAAAGGCTGAGCCAGTGCTCCTCGGCGGCCAGCAGCGCCTGATCCAGTTCTGATGTCTTGACGGCAGGAAGCGGTTCCCCCTGGGCCGCCGGCCTGGGATGCAGGCTGCGGCGCAGGCGCGCCGATGACTGCCTGACGAAGCCCGGCAGATCGATTCCGGCTGGGCCCGGGGCTTCGCGCAGCTCCTGGGTCTCTGGGTTCCGAGGGCGTCTGGAAGGGATCTGCAGGGAGGAAGGCCCCAGGGGGTCGCTCGCTCGTGCGGCAGAGGAGGCCTCACCTGCCTCAGCAAGTCCATCGGGCTTCTCCGGCTCACCCAGCTCATCCAGTCCCAGCTGACCCTGATCGGGGGAGACCAGTCGGTTCTCCTGACCTGTGACCAGGACGAGGGCCCGGCAGGAATCCAGCTCCTCCTCAGCACCGGTCTCCTCCCCATCCTGGTCACCGTCCTGGCCATCGGTACCGGGGAAGAGGTCATCCAGCAGACGCTCCAGCAGGGCTCCGCGGCTGCGGTGGCCGAGCTGCTTGCACAACTCATCGATCTGCTCCACCTGGGCGACGGGGAGGATCAGTTGAATGCGCTGGCGATCCGCTTTCGTGTCGTCGGGTGCCACGGCAACCTGATCAGGACGGGCTAGCGGCCCATCAACTGCCTGAGAAAGCGTTGCTGAGCCAGGGCGGCCTCGCGGTAGCGATCCCGCAGCTGCTGAGTCTCCTGGGGGGAGGCCGGAGGTGTTGTGCCCACGGGCACTTCCGCCAGGGAGGGAGAGGCCTGGGGGGTCTGATTCAAGAACTTCAACGGTGGCAGGGGCGGCAACCAGGCCGGGATGATCGGCGGCCGGGGCAAGGGTGGCGGAGTGGGCCGTGGGGCAGCGCCGGCGGGTTTGACGGGGCGCCTGACGGGCCTAGCAGGGGCCGCAGGAGTCGGCGCGGTGGCCTGAGCTGGTGGGGTAGGGGTCACCACGGCCGGCAGTGTCGTCGCTGGCTTGGTCTTGCGCTTGGCTGCGGCCGCTTCAGCGGCAGCCCGGGCGACGGCCACCTGCCGCTCCCGCTCGCGCAGCTGCGCGAGCTGATAGGCCGGCACCACGCTGAGCAGATGTCCAGGGGTGGCATCGGCCGGGTACACCATGCTCACCTTGACCCTGTTGTTCACCCCTGGTCGCAGGTTCAGCTGCCTGAGGGAGAGACTTTCGCCAGAACGCATGCCCACGTGCACTTCGCCGTAGCCCTGGTCGGTCTCGATCCCGATCGATCCCCGAAAGGCGGTGAACTGAGCGCCATCGGCGGTGGGATGGCTGAAGACCAGCTCGTAAGGGCCAGCGCCCTTCAGATTCAGCTCGACATCGAAGCGGACGCCATAGGTCCCGACATTGTCGAGGGAGGAATCGATCATGCGGCTGGCCAGGGCATTGACCTGAATATCACCGGTGCCGAAATGGTGCCGGTTGGTGCTGGTGAAGGGAACGTGCAAGGGGGACTGGGTGAGGTCATGGCTGAGGCTCGCTTGAAAGGCATCGCCGAGAGCCACCCCACCGACCCGTGAGAACACCTGTCGGTTCCGGATCTTGGGAAGCATGCTCAGGTAGGTGCGCCCGGGAGCCAGCACCCCCTGATCGAGCACCGCGAAGAGATCGGCATCGCTGCGGGGATCCTCGGCAGCCACGACGGCCATCTGGAAAGGCCCGTCACTGCGGCCGCTCAGAAGTCCGTTGGCGATTCCCCTGGCTGGGAGCTGGGTGTGGAAGAGAACGGCCCGGCTGTTCGCGGGAATGGTGAAGCGCTCAGGCAGTTTCGGATCGAGCTGGTTGCGCAGCATGATCACGGCAGTGGCGTCACCGGGACCGGTGTTCCAGGGCCTTGGGCCCAGCGGCTTGACCCCCATCAGGTGGTTGGCCAGATACGGCGCCTGGAAGCTGTTGCGCACCGCACCGCGATCGAATTCCAGGGTGACCGGTTGGGGGCCCGGGTTGATCACGATCGTGGCCAGGGTGAGCTGCCCGCGCACCAGGCCATAGCCCAGACGGGTGGCGTCTTCCGGGTAGTACTTGTGGTGCATGTGCAGGCCAAAGTCACCGTTGAAGGTGAAGGTGGCGTTGCGCAGTCTCTGGCGGTTTTCCCTGGCGATGGCTGATCCAGGAGCCGTGTTCACCAGAATGCCCGGGCCGAACACTTCCTCGGGCTGGTTGGAGTGCAACACCGGCACAGCGTTGAAGCGTCCCCGCAGAGGCCGTGCCGCCTGACCCGCCATCAGGGGCACAGCGGCGGCCTGGGCCGCTGGCGCCACCAGAACAGCACCGGAGAGACCGGGAAGAATGGCGACGGCGGCGAGACCAATGGGACCTAGATTGCTCACGCTGATTCTCGGCTGGGACGGGATGGCTGGTTGGCGCGGATCGCTCCTCGTGGCGGCGGGTCTGGACCCTTGGCCATCGTGAAGTCTCGCTGACCCTGCGATGCAGCCCCCGGCGGGGAGGTGACATCACATCAGGGGTGGACCGCTCGCTAGAACCAACCCTACCCGTGACATTTTCTCATGTTTCCGCCGTTGCCCTGCTTCGGGGCTTCCTGCTGCGACCCCGCCACCAGTCGTCGTCAGCATCAGGAGCGCAAGCTGCGCATGCTCACGTACTGGCGAGACGGAATCGAGCGGCAACTGGCGGCGGTGAGTGCCGCGATCAGCACGCTGGAGAAGCAGATGGACCGCGATGGGGCCCCGGAGCAGGGCTGAAGCCCAGCCCCTCCCTTTCCAGCTGCTGACGCAGGGTGTCGAGCGCCCGGGCCAGCAGACGGTGAACGGTCATCGGGCTGACCTGCATCAGGCGGGCCGTGCACCTGAGGCTCTGACCGGCCAGCACCACCTCCCTCACAACGGTGCGCTGGCGCTGATCGAGCTGAGCCAGCATCCCAAGAATCCGCTCAGCCATCTCGCCGGCATCAGGATCGTGCTCCGCTTCGGTTTCGGGGGCGGCAAGCTGCACCTCCTCCGCGTCCAGGCTCACGAGCCGTCCCAGTTGGCGCAGTTGCTCAAAGCGGCGCCACTGGGGCTCGCTCAACCCCAGCAGCCGGCGCAGACCGGAGTGTTCCATCGACTCCAGGGGGCTGGCGGAGTTGCCGGCCGGGCTCTGCTCCAGTCGGCGCAGGCGGTCTTCCAGCTCCTTCTGCCGACGCGGAAGCCGGATCACCGGAGCCTGGTCGCGGAGGTAGTGGAGGATCGCTCCGCGGATGTGATGGCGAGCGAAGGCCTCAAACGGCGTGCCCTGATCGCTCCTGAACAGTTCAGCCGCCCGCAGCAAGCCCAGCAGACCCACCTGGGTGAGATCGTCGCGCCCCTCCCTGCAGAGGGTGCTGTAGTGATGCGCAATCGGCCGCACCAGCTCCAGGTGCCGGGCCACCCGGTCGTTGCGTTGGCGTAGTCGCCGGTTCAGTGCAGAGCGGCGCGTGCGGGGTTGAAGCAGGGAAGAGCTGGTCATCGGAGCCGTGACGGTGGATGTATCTGGAGCGATAGAGGGAGCCGCAACGCCAGGTCGCTGCTCCTTTTCCAGATACGGACCAACAGCCGGATTCCAGCAACCGTGGAATCACTGAATCCTCCCCAAGACTCCCCTCAGCGCTCAGCCCTCAGGTGTGAGGCGTCAGGCCCTCAGTCCCTGCCGCCACCGCCTGCAACAGGGACCAGGGGCCCTCGCGCTGCAACCAGGCCAGGTCCGAGCGCTCGCTCAGCAGCAGATATCCCGCAAACCCCAGACCATTGACGCTGAACCCGGCCACGTGTTCCCGCTGCCGCCGCACCGTGAGGAACCAGTGGTCACTGAAGATCAGGTTGTAGGGATGGAGGGGCCTGACGTCGCTGGCGGGGTCGCCGAGACCGAGCTCCAGGGCATGGGCCTGGTAGGTGGACGCCAGGTCCTCGGCGCACTCCCCTGGCCGCCGGGGGGTGAGCCGGTAGGCCCAGGGCCAGGATTCCTCATCTCCGGCCGACTGAGCCCTCAGCAGCCCGTCCAGCGGACAGACGATCTGGTCGCCGTGGCGAGGAAGAAGCTGAAGGTGACGGTGGGGCTGACTGGCGCCGGCCTCGGCGCAGCTGTTGAAGAACCACAATCCGCCCGTGTCGGCATCCACCCTGGCCACGGCCGCCCAGTCGCCGCTCTCCAGCCAGCTGGACTGGGGCGCATACTCCTGGGTGATCAGCAGCACATGGCCCGCCTGGACCGGATACTTGTTGAGCAGGAGCAGATGGCTGTCCCCCAGCAGGCGCACCTGGAGCTGGGGGTCCCAGGGGTGGAAGGGGTTGGGCTTCGGTCCCGAGGCCCTCAGGTGCTTCGGGGTGGCGGAGAGCAGCCGGCGCAGGTGGAATGGCTCCCAGCCCTGGGGGGGGATCCACTCCGTTTCCAGGGGAACGAGACTGCCGCCCTCGAGGGCCCCACGGCTGCGCTCCAGCGCCTCGCTCCAGATCCGCTCAGCCCGCTCCACCGATCTGCAACCGCGCCAGGGAGGCTCCCGGGTAGTAGTGGCCGAGGATCTGGTTGTAAGGCTGGCCCTGACGGGCCAGTTGCTGGGCACCCTCCTGGCTCATGCTCGCTCCCAGATGGCCATGGGCTTCCAGGGTGATCTGGGAATTGGCGGCATAGAGGCTCTCCACAATGCCTCCCTGGTAACTGAGGATGAGGCCGTTGGTGCGTTCCGTGGCTTCGCGCGTCCGCGCGCTGACCGATTCCAGCCCTCGGTAGGCCTGCCAGCGGGTCGTGTCTCCCAGGTGCCAGTAGCGGTTGGCGGGCCGTGCCAGATGGGCCAGGGCATAGGAGCGGGCCGCCACCGCCTGGGCCTTGAGGGCTTCCATAGACCAGGAACTGGGCATCTCGGCCCCCACCACCGAGGCGATGTAGCGCTCCAGGGGCAGGTGGTTGATCGGGGTGATGCCGCCGCCCTCACGCAGCAGGCGCAGCCGTCCCTCGTAGGGGAGCCCATTCACCAGCAGGGCGTGGCCACCAGCGCTCTCCAGCCAGAGATCCGCACTGCTCTGAGCGCTCCAGTTGACCGGTTCCCCCCCGCTGCCACGAAGCAGGACCCGACCCTCACCATCCAGCAGACGCCAGGGGCCCCCTGCCGAGAGCGTGGGCCGACCGGCCTGGCGCAGGAGGGCCACCCGCGCTTCCAGGGGCACGGGACGACCAGCGGCCGGCTCCGCAAGCGCCAGCTCCCCGCGGGGAGAGGGTCCCGATGGAGGCGGGGCAGTGCTCACGTCGGCACGACGCGCCTGAATCTCCTGCAGCTGCCGGGCCTCGGCCTGACGGTCGGGGTCGTCGGCGGCGGTGGCCGGCAGCAAGGCCTCCATCACCTTGGCATCGAGGCTGGAGCGGGGCTCGGTGAAGGATTGCTGGGCCAGGAAGCCAAGGCCCAGGGCCACCACACTCAGGGGGGCGGTGACCAGAACGCGGTTCAGGCTGGTCCGGGGAGGCAGCAGCTCCAGTCCACGGGTTCGGCAGCGTCGACACCAGCGCTCAAGCGGCCATCCCACAGCAGTTGCCCCGAACCCGACAGGCGGATCATGCCTGAAGACAGCCGATCGCACACCATTCCGCCACCCCGGGGAGAGGGTTGCCAGCCCACGACCCGATCGCGGCCCAGCAGATCACACCACCAGGGGGCCACCAGGGCGTGGGCCGAGCCGGTGACAGGGTCCTCATTGATGCCGAGGCCCGGTGCCAGGAAACGCAGCTGATAGTCGGCCTTGAGCCCCTGCAGCGCAGGGGCATCAGCGCTGTCCCCCAACGCCTGCATCAGAACCAGACCCTGGCGCAGCTCACCGGGCAACTGCCCCGCGAGGGCCTCCCCGTCAAGGGACGGCAGGTCGAACTCCGGTGGCAGCAGGGCCACCCCGTAGCCCAGGGCCGAGCGCCAGCTGCGCAGCGGCGTCATGCCAAGCAGAGGGCCCAGCTCGACGGACAAGGGCGAGGGCTCCAGACCCGCGGAGGGGAGCACCAGCTGGGCGCAGCCCGCGGCGGCCGGGCTGAGGCTCACCAGCAGCGGCCCGGAGCGGCTGTGCAACCGAGTGGTGCCGCCGGGCTGCAGGAGGCCCCAATGGCCCAGGGCCAGGGCAGAGGCCAGGGTGGCATGGCCGCAGAGCGGCACTTCACAGCTCGGGGTGAACCAGCGAAGGGCCCAGTCTCCTGCGGCTTCAGCCTCAGGCAGAAGGCCCTCGAGAGGCAAAAGAAAAGCCGTCTCCGACTGCCTCAGCTGGGCGGCCACCGCCTGCATCCAGCCGCTCGACGCTGGCCGCGCCAGGGCGACCACAGCAGCTCCATTGCCCTGAAGCGGCCTCTCGGCGAAGGCCGTGATCAGGACGGCAGGCAGACCACCGTCGTTCATCGCTCCTCGGGCTTGAGATCTCGATCCATCAGGGCGCGGACGGCCTCCTGGGGGGTGAAGCGGCCCTCGATCAGGCCCACCACCTGGGCGCAGATCGGCAAAAGGGCCTCGCCTCCATCGGCCATGGCGAGAGCCGCCACGGCCGTTGATGGACCCTCCACCGTGGCGCCGATGGCCTGGATCGCCTGCTCGGCGGTGAGTCCTTCGGCGAGGTGCACCCCGAAGCGATGGTTGCGGCTGAGGCGACTGTTGGCCGTGGCCAGCAGATCCCCCAGTCCGGCCAGGCCGTAGAGGGTGTCGGACTCACCACCCAGCTGCTGACTGAGGCGGCCCATCTCCGCCAGCCCGCGGGTGAGCAGCGCGGCCTTGGCGTTGGCACCCAGGCCCAGGCCGTCGCAGACTCCCGCGGCCACGGCCATCACATTCTTGAGGGCACCGGAGAGTTCGGTGCCGATCGGATCGGTATTGGTGTAGAGGCGCAGCTGCTGGCTGCTGAGTTCCAGCTGCAGGGCCTGGGCCAGATCGGAGTGGGACGAGGCCAGCACACTGGCCGCAGGCAGACCGCCATCCAGCTCTCCGGCCAGGTTCGGCCCACTCAGCACCAGGCTGCGGAGGTTGGGGATCGAGCGCTGCCAGAGCTGTGAGGCGGTGAGCCTGAGACGCTGGTTCAGGCCCTTGGTGCAGCTGATCAGGGGCAGCCCCGATGGCCACTGAGAGGAGAGCCGCTGGGAAAGCTCCGGTACGCCGGCCATGGCGACGGCGCACAGCATCAGATCCTGATCCGCCAGCAGATCGGCAGGATCACCCCCGTCGCGGCGCGACCAGCCGCTGAGCTTGTGGCCAGCCTGCCGGAACACCTGGTGAAGGGAGCGGCCCCAAGCCCCCTGCCCGAAGATGCCGATGCGCAAAGCCATCGGCCCATCATGGGCCACCCTCCCTGTTGGTCCCGCCGATGTCCATGCCCGCCGAAGGAGCACCGGCCCCTGAAGGCGGCCTCGATCTGGCCCACTGGCAGGGGGATGCCCTGGTGGTGGGCTGCGGAGGCATCGGCATGGCGTTGCTCCAGGCTCTGTCCCAACGGGCCCCAGGGCTGAGGCTCTGGGCCACGAGCCGGCGGGAATGCTCCCCAGGAAGGCTGATGCCACCAGGCCGGGTGCTGCCCCTCGACATCACAGACGACACCAGCCTCTCGGCCTGCGCGAGGCAGCTGCAGGCGGAGGATGTGCGCCTGCGGCTGGTGATCAACACCGCCGGCCTGCTCCATGACGGCGGCCTGCGACCGGAGAAACGGCTGCAACAGCTGGAGCGCGTCTCCCTCGAGCGTCTGTTCAGCGTCAACGCCTACGGCCCGGTGCTGCTGGCACGGGCCCTGGAGCCCCTGCTGCCCCGCCGGGGGCCCGTGCACTTCGCCAGCCTTTCGGCGCGGGTGGGCAGCATCGGCGACAACCGGCTGGGGGGCTGGTACGGCTACCGGGCCGCCAAGGCGGCCCAGAACCAGTTGCTGCGCTGCCTGGCCCTGGAATGGGAACGACGGCTGCCCCAGGCCTGCGTCACCTTGCTGCATCCGGGCACCACCGCCACGGCCCTCTCCGCACCTTTCCGCAGCTCGGTGCCGGCGGAGCGACTGTTCAGCCCGGAGCGGGCCGCCAACCACCTGATCGACGTGCTGGCGGCCCAGACGCCCGCCCACTCCGGGCGCTTCCTGGCCTGGGACGGGACGAGCATTCCCTGGTGACCATTCAATACTGAGGGCTCAACCCTCGGGCGAAGGGGCCTCGCCGAAAGACTGGAGCAGCTCCAGAGGGATCAACTCCAGGGTGGACGCTTCGGTGGCCTCCAGCCGCACCGGTGGAGCCACGCCGTCGTCGTGGGCCTCCAGCCAGCGGGCGGCGCAGACGCACCAATGGTCTCCGGCCTTGAGGCCGGCAAATCCGTAGGCGGGCCTGGGGGTGCTCAGATCATTGCCCTGGGACAGGGAGTAACGCAGAAACAGGTCGGTGACGACGCAGCAGACCGTGTGGCGTCCATGGTCCGAGGGATCAGTGCGGCAGTGGCCATCGCGGAACCAGCCCGTCATCGGCTCGCAGCCACAGACGACCAGAGGCTCTCCCAGCACATTCCGCGTTTGAAGGCCTGGGGCTGACGACGACTGATCCACGTGAAATCCAGGACATGACAGCTGAGTCTGACCATTCGCAGGCACGAAATCCAGCCGGGAGGTTGACGGATTCGGGGGGGCAGGCGTTAAAGGTCATTGAGCCGTGGTGCTGGAAGGCCTCCTTCTGCCGCCCTTCCGCCTTGCCTTCACACCTTCATGAGCTGGGATTTCGCCGAAGATGCAGCCTTCATGGCCCTGCATGACGCCTTCAGGGAAAGCGGTGAAACCTCCGCCATGGAATTCCTCGCCCATGGCGAAGGCGCCTTTCACTTCCAGGAACTCCTTCAGAATGCAGCCGGTGAAGGATTCGATCTGAGCGACTCCACCGATCTGGAGGCTTTCCAGCAGGAGGTGATCGACAGCCTGGAATCCCTCTGAGCTCCAGTGCCGGGCCAGGCGGCGCAATGGCGCAGCCTCAGCCGTAGAAGAAGTCGATCTCCTTGGACTTGAGCCCTTCCCAGCCGGCAGCCTTGAGACGAGCATCAAGGCTGGCCTGATCCAGGTGCTTCGAGCCGGTCTTCACCACCCGGTTGCGCATCGACTTGCGCACGCCGCTGCGGGCCCGCTGCGATTCGAGCAGCATCACCTCGTTGTAGAGGCTGAGCATCTCAGGAGGGATGGGACTCCCATCGAGATCGACGCCCGCGGCGATCGCCGCATCAACACCATCAGGACCGGCAATCGCCATGGAAAGACAGGCAAGGAACGCCTCAGCCTGCCATCGCCTCGGACGAGCGGCCTTCAGCGGCCTCAGGCACTGAAATAGCGGGCGCGGCTGTGCACCGCCACCAGGGCCGTGGTGCTCTGCTCGGGCTCAAGCTGATCGCTTTCGTCCATGCTCAGTCCGATGCTGCCAGCATCGAGCCAGGCCAGCTGCTGCCGGGAATCGGCCACGTTGGGGCAGGCCGGGTAGCCGAAGGAATAGCGGCTGCCGCGGTAGCGCTGGGCCAGCACGTCGCGCAGGGTCGAGGGTTCTTCTTCGGCGAAGCCCAGCTCCCGGCGGATGCGGGCGTGGGTCCACTCCGCCAGCGCCTCGGCCATTTGCACGCCCAGCCCGTGGAAGTAGAGGTAGTCGGTGTAGCGATCGGCGGCGAAGAGCTCACGGGCGAAGGCGCTGGCCTGTTCGCCCATGGTCACCGCCTGCATCGGCAGCACATCACTGGGCCCGCCCTCCCTGAGATCACGGAAGAAATCGGCGATGCAGTAGCGGTTGCCGCCCCGCTGACGGGGCAGCTCGAAGCGGCCGAGCACCTGAGTGGTGTTCACGGGATCGAAGACCACCAGCGCATTGCCATCGCGGCCGCAGGGGAAATAGCCATAGGCGACCCGGGGCGTGAGCAGGGCCTCCCCCTGGCAACGCTCGATCCAGCTCTGCAGCACCGGCTCGGCCTTGTCCACCAGCATCGCCTCGTAGGCCTGACGACTCTGTTCCTGGCTCTTGCGCAGCTGCCACTGGCCGGCGAAGAGGGCGTTGCGATCGAGGTAGGCGAACACCTCATCGAGCGGAATCTCACCCTCATGGATCAGACGACTGCCCAGAAAGGGAGGTTCCACGGCGGGCTCCTCCGGCACCGCCGCCGAGCGATCGCTGGTGATTTCGGGGGCGCCGGCTTTTGCGGGCGTGGGCTGATCGTCCACACTTACCCCTTCAGGGGCGGTGGCTCTGGGCTCAGCCGCTGGCTCGAGCTCCACCTCCAGGCCCAGACCCGCAGGGGCACCGGCCAGGAATCCGAGCTGGTCATCCCACTGACCGGCCTTGCGGGCGTCCGAGAGCGCATCCATGAAGCGCAGATCAGCGAAGGCATCGCGGCCATAGATCACCTGGCCGTTGTAGACAGAGCGGCAATCCTTCTGTACGAAGCGGGGAGTGAGGGCTGCTCCGCCGAGGATCACCGGAGCGGTGATGCCCGCCTCGTTGAAGGCCTGGAGATTGTCTTTCATGAATGCTGTGGATTTCACCAGCAGCCCACTCATGGCGATGCAGTCTGCCTGGTGCAGCCGCTGGGCTTCGATGATGGCCTCCACCCCCTGCTTGATGCCGAGATTGATCACTTCATAACCATTATTCGTCAGGATGATGTCAACCAGATTCTTCCCGATATCGTGCACATCGCCCTTAACGGTGGCGATCAGGAATTTTGCCTTGGCACTGCTCTCTCCCTCCACCTTCTCCATGTGGGGCTCGAGATAGGCCACCGCCGCCTTCATCGTTTCAGCGCTCTGAAGCACGAACGGGAGTTGCATCTGTCCGGAGCCGAACAGCTCCCCCACCACCTTCATGCCATCGAGCAGAAAGGTGTTGATGATCTGAAGCGGTGGGTGGTTGGCCATGGCCTCCTCAAGGGCCGGCTCCAGTCCGATGCGCTCGCCATCGATGATGTGTTGGCGCAGCCGTTCCTCCACGGGCAGATCGGCCAGGCTGGGGCCTGACGCCCTGGCCTCCTTGGCGCTCACCCCCTCAAACAGTCCGGTGAGAACCGTGAGCGGGTCGTAGGTGCAGATCGCGCCCACCTGCTCCGACTCGAAACGACGGCGGTCGTGGATCAGATCCCGGCAGACCTGCTGATGCTCCTCACTGATCTTGGCAAGCGGCAGGATCTTGGCAGGGCTGACGATGGCGGCATCCATGCCGGCTTCACAGCAGTCGTGCAGGAAGACGGAATTGAGCACGATCCGTGCGGCGGGGGAGAGCCCGAAGCTCACATTGCTCACCCCCAGAACCACATGAACTCCGGGCAGACTGGCGCGAATCCTGCGGATGGCTTCGATCGTGGCGACGGCATTGCGGCGATCTTCCTCGATGCCTGTGGAGATGGGCAGAGCCAGGGGGTCGTAGAAGATCTCATGGGCCGGGATTCCATACTCGAGGGCGTCCCGGTAGGCCCGTTGGGCAATGGCGAATTTTCGCTCAGCTGTGCGGGCCATGCCCTCCTCGTCGATGGTTCCCACCACCACGCCCGCGCCATAGCGGCGAGCCAGCTCCAACACCTTGAAGAAGCGCTCATCGCCGTCTTCGTAGTTGGTGGAGTTGAGGATGCACTTGCCTCCAGCCACCTTGAGGCCGGCTTCCATCTTCTGCCACTCCGTTGAATCCAGCATCAACGGAAGATTCACATTGGTGACCAGGCGACTGACCAGGTCGTGCATGTCTTTCTCGCCATCGCGGCCGACATAGTCGACGTTGACATCGAGAACATGGGCATTCTCCTTGATCTGGCCGCGGGCGAGGGCCACCAATCCATCCCAGTCCTCGGCATTGAGCAGATCACGCGCCTTTCGAGAGCCGCTGGCATTGAGCCGCTCGCCGATGATCAGGAAGGAGTTGTCCTGGTGATACGGCGTGATGCCGTAAATCGAGGCCGCCGCCGGTTCGCACTGCAGGGCCGGCCGCTGCCGCCGTTGCTCCGGCAGCCGCACCGGGCGGGGTCTGGGGTGGAGATCCACCGCCAGCTCGGCGAGAGCCGCGATGTGGCTGGGGGTGGTGCCGCAGCAACCACCGATCACCTGGACCCCAAGGTCCTCAACGAAATGCAGCAGCTGCAGCCGCAGTTCCAGGGGGGTGAGACGGTAATGGGCCACGCCTCCCACGTTCTCCGGAAGTCCGGCGTTGGGAATGCAACTGATCACGAACGGAATGTGCTCGCTCAGATAGCGGATGTGCGCCTTCATCTGCTCCGGACCGGTAGCGCAGTTGAGGCCGAGCACATCGATCGGGAAGGGCTCCAGGATCGAGACCACCGCGGCGATGTCCGAGCCCACCAGCATCGTGCCGGTGGTTTCCATCGTGACCGAAACCATCAACGGCCTTCGCTCGCCAGCGGCCTCGAAGGCCTCCTCCAGTCCCTGAAGCGCCGCTTTGATCTGCAGCACATCCTGGCAGGTCTCCACGATGAACAGATCGACATCGCCGGCCAGCAATCCCGCCGCCTGCTCACGGAAGGAGGCCTTCATCGTGTCGAAGTCGATGTGGCCCAGGGTGGGCAACTTCGTGGTGGGGCCCATCGAGCCCGCCACGAAACGGGGCTTGGCGGGGGTGCTGTAGCGGTCGGCCATCTCACGGGCCAGCTCAGCGGCCCGCTGGTTGAGGGCGAAGGCCTGATCCTCGAGTCCGTATTCCGCCAGCACAATCGAGGCGGCACCGAAGGTATCGGTTTCGATCACATCGCAGCCCACCTCGAGAAACTGACGGTGCACCGCCTGCACGACATCGGGGCGGGTGATCACCAGGTTCTCGTTGCAGCCCTCGAGGGCTGCGCCGCCGAAATCCTCGGCATTCAGATCCATCTGCTGCAGCGAGGTGCCCGTGGCGCCGTCAAAAACCAGCACAGGACGGCCAGGGCCATGGAGGTGCTCCAGGAACCCGATCCTCTGGGTCCCCGTCATCGCTGCCGCCGCCGTCCCGCCTGCCAGTGCCGTCATCGCGTGATCGTGCCAGCAATCATTCTAGAAATCAGTCGCGCAGGCGGATGCGGGTGACCCAGTGGTCATAGCTGGGGTCGTTGCCCATGGTGATCCGGGTGAGGCGCTCCCGCAGCAGTTCCATCACGGGGCGCTCCGTGGGGAGATCGGTGGTCTCCACGCGGCGCACCGGAGTCACCCGGGCCGCGGTGCCGCTGAGGAACACCTCCTCGGCCACGAACAGCTCGGTCTTGTCGACCGCCCGCTCGAGCACGGGGATGTCGAGGGAGCGGGCCAGTTCCAGGATGCTGGCGCGGGTGATGCCCTCGAGGATGTCCTGGTCGACCCCGGGGGTGATCAGCACGCCATCGCGCACGATGAACAGGTTCATGCCGCTGGCCTCGCTGACCTTGCCGCGGCTGTTGAGCAGCAGGGCCTCATCGAAGCCGCTCTTCACCGCCTCGGTCTTGGCCAGGGAGCTGGTGATGTAGGCCCCGCTGATCTTGCCGCGCAGGGGCAGGGAGCGATCTTCCTGACGGGTCCAGCTGCTGACACGGCAGCTGACCCCATCGGGGGAGAGGTAGTCCCCCAGTTCGATGCCGTAGATCAGAAAATCGGTCTCGATGTCGTGCAGGCGCGGCGCGATGCCGAGATCACTGGTGTAGACGAACGGCCTCAGGTAGATCGGTGTGGTGGGTCGGTTGGCCTGAAGGAAGGCTTCGATGGCACTCAGGATCGTGCTCTCGTCCAGTTCCGTCAGCAGCAGGCGGGCGCTCTGGCTCAGCCGGCGGGCGTGGCGGTCGGCACGGAAGAGCAGGATTTCAGCCGGATCGGCTGGATTGGGCAACGCCCGCATCCCCCCGAAGGCCCCGGTGCCGTAGTGCAGGGCGTGGGTGGCCACCGACAGGGTGGCCTCCGCAAACGGAACGCAACCGCCTTGGAACCAGGCATAGGGAAGAAACTTCTGCATGCGGAGACGCTTGGGATGGGGGAGGGGCGGGCGGCACCGCACCGTGGACGGGCCTCGATCTTCTCACCGTCAGGAACGAGGATGGATCGATGCATCGGCTTGCGGCAGTTCCCGGCGCCACCGGCGAAACGGATGGTCCCCTCTTCGTGGAGCAACCCTCCGCGCCCCTGTTGTTGCTCAGCAGCGCCGACACCGACCTGACCACCCTGGCTGGCCTGCTGGGCGACGAACCGACGCTGCTCAGCCAGGAGGTCCGCGGCCTCAACCTCGCGGCCCTGGATCACCCGGCCGTGATCGACCACTACCTGGCCTCCAGCCTGGAGGACACCCAGCTGGTGCTGGTCCGCCTGCTGGGGGGACGGGGTCACTGGAGCTATGGCCTCGAGCAACTGCGCCACTGGGCGGACGGCCCTGGCCGCCAGCTGATCGTGGTGGCGGGCACCAGGGAGGAGGAGGGCGACCTGGCAGGCCTGGGCAACGTGGCTCCAGCCCTGGCGGTGGCGATCGGCCGCTGCCTGCGGGAAGGGGGGCGCGTGAACCTGCGCCGGGTGCTGCTCTGCCTCGCCGCCCTCCTGGATGGGAAGCGACCGGAGCCGCCCCTGGCGGCCCCTCTGCCCGATCCCGCCCCCCACGACTGGCGGGCGGATCCCGGGCCCCGCATCGGCCTGGTGCTTTACCGCGCCCTGCTGCAGGCGGGCGACACGTCCCTGGCGGAGGCCACCCTGGCCGCCCTGCGCCGACGGGGCCTCTGTCCCAGGGCCCTCTGGGTGAGCGGCCTGCGCGAGGCCGGGGTGCAGCGCGGTGTGGCTGACCTGCTGGAGCGCGAAGGGGTGCAGGCCGTGCTCTGCACCACCTCCTTCGCCTCGGTGCAGTTCGAGGAGGCGGGCCTGGGTGCACCGCTCTGGGAGGCCCTGAACGTGCCGGTGCTGCAGTTGCTCTGCAGCAGCTCCAGCCGCGAACGCTGGGAGAGCAGCAGCATCGGCCTGGGACCGCTCGACCTGAGTCTGCAGGTGGCGCTGCCGGAGCTTGATGGTCGCCTCACCACCCGGGTCGGGGCGTTCAAGCAGGCGGCGGAGCGGGCCGATGCCCGGCTGACCACTGCCCTGCATCACTACGTGCCGGATGAGGAGCGCCTCGACTGGATCGCCCGTCTGGTGGGGGCCTGGGTGAGCCTGCGGGAAACAGCCCCTGCGCTGCGGCGCCTGTCGCTGGTGCTCGCCAACTACCCCACGCGCAACAGCCGCCTGGCCAACGGCGTCGGCCTCGATACCCCCGCAAGTGCGGCGGCCATGCTGCATTGGCTGGCCGCCGCCGGTTACCAGCTGGGGGAGGCCGACGCAGCCCTGCCGCACGATGGCCAGGAGCTGATCGAGCAGCTGCTGGCAGGCCGCAGCAACGATGCTGAGAGCGGCCACCGGCCGCCCCTGGACCACCTCCCCCTGGCCACCTATCAGCGCTGGTACGGCGGCCTGCCGCAGGAGGGACGGGAGCTGATCGAGCGGCGCTGGGGCCCGGCCGATCAGGACAGTGGGCTGGAAACCACCCCGAGCGGTGCCGGTTTCCCGATCCGGGGTCTGCGCTTCGGCCACGTCCATGTGCTGATCCAGCCGGAGCGGGGCTACGACCGCGACCCCAGCCTCACCTACCACAGCCCGGATCTGCCGCCCACCCACGCCTACCTGGCCCAGTACCTCTGGCTGCGGGAGGTGGAGCGATCCCAGCTGGTGGTGCACGTGGGCAAGCACGGCAACCTGGAGTGGCTGCCCGGCAAGGGGCTGGGGCTCTCAGACCGGTGTTTCCCCGAATGGGCCCTGGGGCCCATGCCCCACCTCTATCCCTTCATCGTCAACGATCCCGGCGAAGGGTCCCAGGCCAAGCGCCGCGCCCAGGCCGTGATCCTCGACCATCTCACCCCACCCCTGGGACGGGCGGGGCTGCACGGACCGCTCCAGGCCCTGGAGGCCCTGCTCGATGAGTACTGGGAGGCGTGCCAGCTGGGCAGCGAGCGGAGAGATCCCCTGCGCCAGCGGCTGGCCGAGACCCTCGAAACCCTGGAGCTGCCCCTGGAGGCGGGCGATCTGGAGGGCCGCATCGATCGGGCCGATGGCTACCTCTGCGAGCTCAAGGAGGCCCAGATCCGCACCGGCCTGCACACCTTCGGCCGGCTGCCCTCTCAGGAACCCCTGCTGGAGCTGCTGCTGTGCCTGGCGCGGCCGCCCCTGGCCGAAGGGCCCGGGCTGACCCAGGCGCTGGCCCGGGACCTGGGGCTGGCGCTCGACCCCTGGGCGGACCCGGAGGAGGAGCCCCTGGATCCGGTCGATCGGCAGCTGCTGCTCTCAGCCGTTGCAGCACCGGAGCCTGCCGACGGGGCCTGTCGCCGGATCGGTGATGGGGTGGCCCTGCTGGAGGACTGGGCCCTGCAACTGCTGCGGCCTCTGCTGGTGGACCCCCTGGCGGCCCTCCCCCCCTGCGGCGCCATCACCCGCTCTGTGCTGGAGCGGGTCCGCGGCGATCTGCTCCCTCGACTGCTGCGTTGCGGCGACGCCGAGCGGCAGGCCTTTCTGGCGGGGGTGGCGGGGGAGCGGATCGCCGCCGGGCCTTCCGGAGCCCCCACCCGCGGCCGACCCGACCTGCTGCCCACCGGCCGCAACTTCTACAGCGTCGATCTGCGCGGACTGCCCAGCGAAGCGGCCTGGGACCTGGGCCGGCGCAGCGCCGAGTTGCTGCTGGAGCTGCATCTGCAGGAGGAGGGCGACGACCTGCGCCACCTGGCGCTCTCGGTCTGGGGCACCGCCACCATGCGCAACGGCGGGGAAGACATCGCCCAGACCCTGGCGCTGATGGGTGTGAGGCCCGTCTGGGATGGACCCACCCGGCGGATGGTGGACCTGGAGATCATCCCGCTCTCCCTGCTGGGGCGCCCCCGGGTGGATGTGACCCTGCGCATCTCCGGGCTGTTCCGGGATGCCTTCCCCCAGCTGGTGGGCTGGGTCAACCGGGCCACCGCCCTGGTGGGGGGCCTGCAGGAACCGGAGCCGGATAATCCCCTGGCGGCAGCTCTGCGCCGCGAGGGCCACTGCGCCAGGGTCTACGGATCAGCCCCCGGGGCCTACGGCGCTGGACTGCAGGGGCTGATCGACAGTGGCCAGTGGGTGGAGCGCAGCGATCTGGGCGAGGCGTATCTCAACTGGAGCGGCTGGCGCTACGAGGGCAGCGGCGAGGCGATTGCCGACCGCGGCGGGCTGGAGCAACGGCTGCGCCAGGTGCAGGTGGTGCTGCACAACCAGGACAACCGGGAGCATGATCTGCTTGATTCCGACGACTACTACCAGTTCCAGGGTGGGCTGAGCGCGGCCACGGAGCGGGTGCGGGGGTCGGCTCCGGCCCTCTGGTTCGGCGATCACTCCCGAAGCCAGCGACCGCGTGTTCATCGGCTGGAGCGGGAACTCGACAAGGTGCTGCGCTCGAGGGTGCTCAATCCCCGCTGGATCGAGGGGATGCGCGCCCATGGCTACAAGGGGGGGTTCGAGCTGGCCGCCAGCCTCGATTACCTCTTCGCCTACGACGCCAGCACCGGACGGGTGCCTGACTGGAGCTACGGCGCCATCTGCGACACCTGGCTGGGGGATGAGGGGCTGCTGGCCTTCCTGCGCCAGGCCAACCCCTGGGCACTGCGCGACATGGCCGAGCGGCTGCTGGAAGCCCACAACCGCCAGTTGTGGGAAGGGGCAGGCCCGGAACAACTGGAGCGGCTGAGGCAGCTGGTGCTCAGCAGTGAGAGCCTGGTGGAGGGTTGAGGCTGCAGATCAGGAGTTGATCTCCTTGGCCATGTCCTTGAACGGGTCGATGGCACCGGGCTTGGCCTGCTGGCGGCTGATGGCCGGCTGGCCTTCGCTTGAACTGCCGTCGGGCTTGCGAGCGGCGGGCGCCGTACCACCGGCGGCGTTCACACCACCCACGGCGGCACCACGCAGCCGATTGCTCAGCTCGGCCGAGCTCATCTTCTCGACAAAGGTCTTCTTGACCGGCTTGGGCACTCCGCCACTGGGGCTGCTGGTGGCAGCGCTGACCTCGGTGCCGGGGAGGCCGGTGCTGGCTTTCTCGAGCCGTGCGGCCATCGAATCCACTTCCTGGATCATTTCCTTGCCGCCGGGGTTGTCGGCGTTGCCGGGGAAGGTGTGGCGGATCTTGTTCGAACGGCGCATGAACTTGACATCGCCCAGGCTGCTGGAGGCGTCTGGATCGAGGTAGAAGCTCTCTTCCTGCTTCGCCTTGGCCGGTTTCTCCCTGGCGGCCTTGGACGAAAAGGCTCCTTCGGAGCGGTTGCCGAGCAGACGATCAAGCAGACCCATGGTCAGGGAACGGAAACCTATGAACGAGCCTAGCGGCCACCGAGCCCCAGCCCATGGGTATCAGTACCGCAACTTGTCAGCAATCCCAGCCGACTCAGCTGGGCCGCGATCGCATCGCACACCAGAGGAGACGGGCGCCAGCGCTGCCCTTGTTCGTAGTCGTAGAAGGCCTCAGCGCCATCGAAGCCCAGCTCGGCCGCCGCCGCGATCAGCAGGTGGTAGGGCAGCCGATAGCGGGCGGGGTGGGCCAGCAGGGCCAGTCCGCCGGCGGCATGGATCGCGCGGCGGACGGCTTCGGCCCGCAGCGCCTTGCCCACCACGGCGCTGCCCTGGAGGTAGGGGCCCAGGGCGGGGTGATCCGGGTCGAAGCCAAGGCCGAGCACATGAACCAGGCAGCCCTCCAGCAGGCAGCTGATCTCCACCCCGCTCCAGAGGGTGGGAACCCCCAGGCCCCGCTCCCTGTGCTGCGCCAATCGTCGGCGAAGCGGTGCCAGGGCCGCGACGCTGTGGTGATCGGTCACCGCGAAGTGCTCAAGACCCAGATCCACCGCCTGGTCCGCCAGCCCCTCCGGCTGGAGGCTGCCGTCGCTGCAGATGGTGTGGCAGTGAAAGTTGAGCCGCCCGGGGCAACAGGAGGCTCCCACCCCCTGGAGCACGGGCACCAGAGGATGCTCAGGCACCACCGGCGAGGACCTCCTGCTCCAGGCGCAGCCGCCGCCAGCGGGCATAGAACTGGATCGAGCCGGCCATCGCCACCACCAGGGCCACCAGGAACCAGGTGGCCGCTCCGGTGGGGAACTGCCCCTTGAACACCACCAGCATCACCACCAGCACCAGCATCAGGGTGGGCAGCTCGTTGAGGGCCCGCAGCTGCCGACCGCTCCAGCGGCAGGTTCCCTGGCTCAGCTGACCCATCAGGCGATAGCAGAACCAGTGATAGACGAGCAGGGCCACCACCACGGCAAGCTTGGCGTGCATCCAGCCCTGCTGCAGCCAGGCGGGCTGGGCGATCAGCAAGCCCGCTGCCATGACCACGGCCACCACCATCCCCGGGGTGGTGATGATGCCGGCCAGCCGGCGCTCCATCAGGGCGTACTGCGCCTGAAAGGCGCTGCGCACAGGGTCCTCCAGCCCCTCGGCCTCCACGTGATAGATGAACAGGCGCACGAGGTAGAAGAGCCCGGCGAACCACACCACGACCCCCACGATGTGCAGGGTCTTGAACCAGAGATAGGCCTCCGGGGGAAGGGCCGGGAGCGTCATCAGGGCAGGGAAGGGCAGTGCCTCAAGTTAGGGGAATCCGCCACCGGGCTTGGCGGGCTCGCGGTCAGAGCATGCCGCGATGGCGATGGCTGAGCAAAGGCTGGGTCAGCCCCGGCCGACGAGCCCCTTGAGCGGCTGGCTCGAGGATTCGCCGCCGGAATCCTGCTCGTGGTCGCTGGGATGGAAGTAGCTCCACACCTGCTGGGCCAGGGCCGGACCCACCCCTGGGGCCTTGGCGATCTGCTCGGGGCTGGCCAGCTGGATGGCATCGATCGAGCGGAAATGGGCCAGCAGGTCCTTGACCCGCTTGGGACCCAGCCCCGGAATCTCCGAGAGCCGCGAGCGCTTCATCCGCTCCCCCCGCTGCTGGCGGTGGAAGCTGACCGCGAAGCGGTGGGCCTCGTCGCGCAGCCGCCGCAGCAAAAGCAGCCCCAGCTGGTCAGGCTCGCTCTCCAATGGCTGGCTGGCACCGGGCAGAAACACCTCCTCCCGCTGCTTGGCCAGGGAGCAGACCACCAGCTCCTCGTGCAGATCCAGCTCGCGCAGGGCCTCCATCACCGCCGAAAGCTGGCCCTTGCCGCCATCGATCATGACCAGATCAGGCCAGTCGCCCAGACCGCCGGTATGCAGGGCGGTGTCGGTGCTGCGGCGCAGCTGCCCCAGGTCGGCCCCCTCGGCCTTGGCCTGCGACCAGCGGCGAAAGCGGCGGCGCATGATCTCCGCCATCGCCATGAAGTCGTCGCTGTGGCCGGCTCTGATGCTGCTGCTCTGAATCCGGTACTTGCGGTAGTGCTGCTTGGCCGGCAGCCCGTCGACGAACACCACCTGGGAGGCCACCGCATCACTGCCCTGGATGTGGCTGATGTCGTAGCCCTCGATGCGGCGGGGCGGCTGGGGCAATTCCAGCAGCTGGGCCAGATCTTCATTGGCCAGCTGATGCTGCTCGGCGCTGCGCTGGGCCCGGCTGAGCTCGAAGGCCGCGTTGCGCTCCACCAGTTCGATCAGCTCGGCCTTCGCCTGGCGCTGCGGGTGCAACACCCGCACCTTCCGGCCCCGACGTTCGCTCAACCACTCCTGGACAAGCTCCTGATTGGGCAGGGTGACCTGCACCAGCACCTCGGGGGGGATCTCCACCGGCTCCACCTGGGCGTAGTGCTCCTCGAGCACCCGCTGCAGGATCGCCCCGGGGCTGGCGATCGAGGCCTCCGCGGTGTAGCCCAGCCGTCCCACCAGCCGACCGGCCCGCATCTGAAAGAGCTGCACCGCCGCCAGCCGGTGATCAGCCGCCAGGGCCAGCACATCCCGTGACACCGAGGCGTCGGGAAGGGTCATCTTCTGCTCGGCCGTGAGCTGCTCGAGGCCCTGCAGCTGATCGCGCACCCGGGCGGCCTGCTCGTAATCCTGACGCTCGGCATAGCGCTCCATCTGGCCGCGCAGCAGCTCCAGCAGCTCGTCGCTGCGACCCTGGAACACCATCGCCACCTTGCGCAGCGTCTGCTGATAGGCCTCGGGGCTGATCTTCTCCTGGCACACCCCCGGGCATCGGCCGATGTCGAAGTTGAGGCAGGTGCGATCGCGGTAGAGGGGCTGGGGCCTCTGGCGCAGGGGAAACACCCGTTTCACCAGAAAGAAGGTGCGCCGCAGCAGGCCCACGTCCACATAGGGCCCGTAGAAACGGTCGAGCGGGCTGCGCAGGCGCCGCCGCCGTGTGATGAAGATGCGCGGGTAGGGCTCGCTCCAGGTGATGCAGAGGTAGGGGTATTTCTTGTCGTCCTTGAGCAGTACGTTGAAGTGCGGCTGGTGGGCCTTGATCAGGTTGGACTCAAGCGCCAGCGCCTCGGCTTCACTGTCGGTGACGATGAATTCGATCTCGCAGACCTGACGCACCATCAGATGGATGCGGGGGCTCAGATCATGCGAATCGCGGAAGTAACTGCGCACACGGCTGCGCAGACTCTTCGATTTGCCGATGTAGAGAATGCGGTCGTCGACGTCGCGCATCAGGTAACAACCCGGTTCGGCGGGCAGCTCCCTGAGGCGCTGGCTGAGGCGATCGGGATCGGTCAACAGGGGCTGGGCGATGCGGCCCATGGCGACTGACTCCCGGGCCCGGCTCAGCCTCCGTACTGCCAGCCGGTGGGACCGAGCTCGAGGGCGGCTCCGTCGCGCTGCAGCACGGCACTTTTCACTTCCGCCACGAACACGGTGTGATCCCCATGGGCCACCTCACCAACCAGCTCACATTCGACGGCGCCGAGAGCAGCCTCCAGGATCGGCAGACCGAGGGGACCCAGGCTGTAGGGAGCGGCGTCGAAGCGGCCGCCCACGCCGTTCTGGGGCTTGAAGAAGACCGCCGCCAGGTCCTTCTGGTCGGCCGCGAGCACGTTGAGTGAAAAGCGCCGGGTGCGCTGGATGATGCCGTTGCTGGTGGAATCGGCCCGCACGGCCACCACCACCAGGGGTGGTTCGAAGGAGCCCTGGGTGACCCAGCTGGCGGTGAAGCCGTTGACGGTGTCGCCTTCGGCCACGCCGCAGATGAACAGCCCGTGGGGGATCTTGCGCAGCAGCGTTTTCTTGGCGGCGGCATCGAGGCCGCCGCTGGCGGCGCTGGTGGGAGCGTCGGTGGCCATCTGCCCTGTCGCGATCGATACCCTGACTTTAGGCAGTGTCATCGCCTGCAGCGGCATCGTCCATAGGATCCGCGCCAACGCTTCCCTGCAGGGGGCCCCATGACCGACCTCCCATGAAGGCCCTGTATCCCGGAAGTTTCGATCCCCTCACCCTGGGCCATCTTGACCTGATCGAGCGGGCCGAGCGGCTGTTCGGAGGGTTGGTGGTGGCGGTGCTGCAGAACCCGAGCAAGCAGGCCAGCTTCCCCCTCGAGCAGCGGCTCAGCCAGATCCGCCAGGCCACGGCCCACCTGGAGACAGTCGAGGTGAGCTGCTTCGACGGCCTCACCGTCGACTTCGCCAGACGCTGCGACTCCACCGTGATCCTGCGCGGGCTGCGGGCCATGAGCGATTTCGAGTTCGAGCTTCAGATCGCCCACACCAACCGCAGCCTGGCCGCGGAGGTTGAAACCCTGTTCCTCGCCACGGCCGCACACCACAGCTTTCTCAGCAGCAGCGTGGTCAAGGAAGTGGCCCGCTTCGGTGGGGATGTGCGCCACATGGTCCCGCCAGGAGTGGCGGATGACCTCGCCAGGCTCTTTAATCGGTAATCCTCTGCCCCGTTGAGATGGCCGACACTCGGATCAGCGTGCTGGATCAGATCGACCAGCTCGAAGAAATCGTGCTGGAGGGCAGCCGCATTCCCTTCAGCGGGGGCCGCCTCGTCAATGAGCAGGACGCGATCGAGCTGATGGACGCGGTCCGTGAGGCCATGCCGTCGCAGCTGGATCAGGCCGAGGAGCTGCTGCGCCAGCGGGAGAGTTTCATTGCCCAGGCCCGCCAGCAGGCTGAGGAGATCATCGGCCGGGCCCGCCAGGAGCGGGAGCAGCTGATCAATTCCGCCGCCGTTCGCCAGGAGGCCGAGCGTCAGGTCACCGAGCTGCGCGAGCAGGCCCGGCAGCAGTGCGAGCAACTCCTGCTCTCGGCCCGGCAGCAGGTGGCCCAGACCGAACAGGAGCATCAGACCCGGCTCGCCCAGACCGAACAGCAGTTCAGCAGCCGCCGCCAGCAGCTGGAGCAGGAGGCCATGCAGCGGCGACAGCAGCTCGACCAGGACTTCTCCGAGATGAAGCGCCAACTGAGCGAGCAGCACGAACGCTCCCGGCAGCAGAGCCTGCAGGAGCTGGAGAAGATCCGTCAGGAAGGGCTTCGCATCCAGCGCGAAAGCCAGTCGGAAGCCGAGCGCCTCCACAACGACGCCCTGCAGTTCCGCCAGCAGACCCAGCAACAGTGCGAGGCCCTGATCAGCCGCACCCGCCAGGAAGCCACCACGGTGCAGGACGGCGCCAACCGCTATGCCGAGCAGGTGCTCACCGAACTGGAGGGACGACTGGGAGAACTGAGCAAGGTGGTTCTGGCCGGACGCCGCGAACTGGTCCGTATCCAGAGCACCGAGGTGTCGGCGTCGGCCGAGAGGAGCCCCGCGGCACAACCGCCTGCCGGTGAGCAGGCGGCCGTGCCGATCAGCCGCGCCCGGCGGGCCGCCTCACGGCTCAGGCAGGTGGCTGGCAGAGGCTGATGTTCTGCACCTGACGCAGCACCCTCCCGATGGTGGTGTTCGGAGTCCGAGCACCATTCGAGATCAGGCTCACGTAACGGGGTCCATCACTCGTGCTGAGCACGCCACTGATCGAGCGCACTCCGGTGAGGGTGCCCGTCTTGCCGCGAAAGCGGCCCGCCAGGCTGGTGCCCTTGTAGAGGTTGCGCAGGGTGCCCCGCTGACCGGCCACCGCCATGGAGGCCATGTAGTAGCCGGCATAGGGGTGCTGCCCCATGGTCAGCAGCAGGGAGGTCACGAAGCGGCTGGTGAGCCGATTGGCCCGGTCGAGGCCGCTGCCATCGGCCACCCGGATTCCCTGCAGTGGCAGGCCCTGCTCGGCCAGCCACTGCATCTGGGCCTGGCGGCTGACGGCCAGATTCCAGCTGCCGCTGGCCTGACGCATCAGCACTTCGGCGGTGAAGTTATGGCTTTCGGTGTTGGCCAGGCTGAGCAGGTTGTGCATCGGAGCTGAGGGCTCCTCATGGATCAGCACGGCGTCGCTGGAGAGGGGTGCGTCGGGGGACACCACCGTCATCTGGATGGCCTTCCCCCCTTGGCGCACCAGTTCCCGGTTGAGCAGGGTGCGCAGCCGGGAGGTGGGGTTGGCCACCGCCATGTCGATGGCATTGCTGGTGAGGGCCAGGCGGGTGATCGGAGCGCCGTAGGCATAGGCGCGATCACCGGGATGCCAGCCCTGGGGCCACCAGGCCTGGGGTGGCATCTCGGCCAGTTGGAGCCGCACCGCGCTGGGGGGGGCTCCATCGGCGCCCCCGGAGCCGAGAGCCAGCTTGGCGAAGCGCTGCAACTGGGGCAGGGCAAGGTCGGGATCGCCTTCTCCGGTGAGCCGCAGGGTCCCATCGGAGAGGCGCCAGAGGCGGGTGGTGAGGCGATAGTCAGGACCGAGACGATCCAGAGCGAAGGCCGTGCTCAGCAGCTTCTGGTTGGAGGCGGGCACCCGCGGTTGCAGGCCGTTCACATCGGCCAGGAGGCGGCCGTTGCCATCGGCCACCGACACACTCCAGACCCTGGCTTCAGCCCCCAGGCTGGCCTGGACCCGTTGCTGCAGGGCCGGACAGCTCACCTGGCTCTGGAGCCGTGGCAGTCCGGCCGCTGCCGGGGAACCGGGAAGGCGGGCCAGGGGGTCGGCAGCCAGCACGGGCAGTCCTGGCGCCAGGGCCAGGCCGAAGGCAAGGGCCCTGACCAGACTCCGAGGGGCGCGACGGGGCTGGGACTGGGAGATCATCACCATCATCTCAGGACTCACCAAGGACAAGACCACTGACAGAACCATTGAGGCGGTAGTTGCGACCCTCAAGCTCGATCGGGGCTCCGATCTTGAGGTTCTGGTTGCCGAAGACCACTCCGCCTTCGGTCTTCCGGCCCTGGCCCTCGAGAACGAAGCGGGCATCCAGGGAGCCGACCCTGGCCTGGTTCGGATCCTCGGCGGTCACGACGCTCCCGTCGGGTTGCAGGGCCACCAGCCTGCGCTGCAGCCGCTCCAGATCTTTGAGCTTCACGCTGCCGTGGGGCTGATTGCGGATCACGATGCTGACCTTCCCCTCCTCACGGGCTGCGGCGATCAAGCCATCGGGATCAGCGGAGGGAATCCCGCGCACGTCGACGATCACCGTCACCGGCTGCATCGCTCCGGTGGCGGTGGCCACGGCACCACTGAGTTTCGGGCTCCAGACAACACCTGCGATGGCCAGCAGCACGGCGCCTGCGGCGCCGATGTCGACCAGCCCCCAGCGGGAGGACCCACCCGGCGCTGCGGGGGTTGACTCAGGGGGCATGGGCAGGGGGCAGACGCGCAACTTTAAGGAGCCTTCACCGCTCCGGCCAGGGGGGGTCAGTTGCGCAGGCTGCCGATGAACCGGTCGAGGGCCTGCAGACCCGCCACCACATCGGGGCCGTCCTCGGAGCTGAGGGCCTCAGCCTGCTGTTCCGCATCGGGCTTCTGCTCGAAGCTGGCGGCTGGACGGTAGCCGTCGGGATCCAGGCGATAGAGCTCCCATGGACCGGGAAATGTGAAGCGAAGGGCGCCGCTGTCCAGAGGCAGAAGGGCATAGGCCGCTTGCCAGGAGGCGAGAAACCCCCGCCGGCGCTCGCGGGCCACGCTGCCGATGCCCACGGCGGCGTCCTCCAGGCGTCCGTTCAGCAGCACCACCCCGGCGGGATGGGCCTGACAGAGACGCTCCACCTCCTCGTACTCGGCCTGGGCGGGCTCCACCATGATCAGCAGGTCGGCGGAGGGGGGATCACTCTGCTGCTCCTGGCGCCGCAGCTGATCCCCGAGCGAGCCCAGATGCGGCGCCAGCTCAGGGGCATCGCGCCGGGCCAGGGCGGCGGCACCGGCGTCAGGGAAGAGCAGGCGCACAGGCCGCTCCGTGGGATCCAGGGCCGCCAGCAGCCTCAGGGCCAGGGGCAGCACCTTGAGCCCCTCGAAGCGCAGCTCCACCGTCCAGCGCCCGCGGGGGGTGTCAGCGAGGGCCGCCGCCAGGGCTGAGAGGGCCTCAGCTTCGGCGCTGCGCAGATCGGGAGGGAGCACGCAAAGGCACGGCAAAGCCCGGCGACCCTACCCAAGCTGGCCGTCGACCACAGCCTGCCGGGCCCGCTCGAAGCGGACGGGTACCGCATCGAGCTGATTGGGATCAAGCCAGGGGCCCAGGCTCAGGCGCAGGCCACTGGCGGCCAGTTCCGGGTCGTAGCCCATGGCCAGCAGCACCGGACTGGCGCCGGCTCGCCCCCCCTGACAGGCACTGCCACTGCTGACAGCCAGGCCCTGGCGCCAGAGGGCCTGCACCAGACGGCGACCCGGCAGGGGGCGCCCGGCACCATCCCGCACCACCAGGCTGAGGTGGTGGGGCAGACGCTCATCGGGGCAGCCACTCAGCTCCACACCGCCCAAGGCCAGCAAGGCCTCCAGCAGGCGGTCACGCCATGGCTGCAGCGGATCCCGGCCGCCGTGCAGCGCCAGCCGATGCTGGGCCAGCCGCAGGGCCTGGGCGAATCCAGCCGCCAGAATCACCGGTTCAGTCCCGGAGCGCAGCCCCCCCTCCTGGCCGCCGCCTTCGAGCAGCGGACGCAGTTCAAGGCCGGGACGGGCCAGCAGCGCCCCGATCCCCCGCGGTCCCTGCAGTTTGTGGGCGGTGAAGCTGAACAGATCCACCGGCAGGGCAGTGAAATCAATGGGGCGGTGGCCCACCACCTGAACGGCGTCGCTGTGCAGCAGCACGCCGGCACGGCGGCAACGCTCTCCGATCGCCTGAAGGGGTTGAAGCGTGCCCACCTCGCTCTGGCCCCAGATCACGGAGACCAGCCGCGTGGGGGGCTCCAGCAGGGCCTCCAGGCGATCCAAGCGCACCCGGCCGACAGGATCGACCGGAAGCCGCTCCAGCGACCAGCCCGAACCGGCCAGACGCTCGGCCGCAGCCTGCACCGCCGGATGCTCCACCGCCGAGATCAGCAGCCGGCCGGGGGGCAGGGCCGCCGCCGCCCCGAGCAGGGCCAGGTGGGCAGCCTCTGTGCCCCCCGAGCAGAAGGTGAGCTGCCGGGGCTCGGCCCCGAGCAGGGAAGCGATCAGCTGACGGCTGCGCTCCAGCGATTCAGCTGCCCTCAGCCCATAGCCATGCAGGCTGGAGGGATTGGCCCAGGCGGTTCCCGTGGCGGCAGCCATGACCTCCAGCACCGTTGCGGCAGGAGGGGCGCCGGCTGAAGCATCGAGGTAGAGCTCCTGCGCTGCAGAGCCGTCGGGCAGGCTCCGGGTCACTCGGCCGGAGGCCCGGAGCCAGCGCCGTCGCGGCTGAAGCGGGCCTGGCTGCGAGCTTCCAGCGACTGGGTCGCCAGGGCAACCAGATCATCGAGCGAACGGCTCTGCAGCAGCGCCTCCACCCGGAGACGGGCCTCGGCACTGGGGCAGTCGTCAGGCCGCTGGCAGCCCTCCACGCAGGCGATCGCGCAGTTGATGTCTTCTGGCTCCGCCGGCCGCGGCGTCTCCGGCCTGGTGGCGAGCTCAGCAACGCCTTCAGCGTTGCTGTCCGGCTGAACGGCGTTCTCCGCCGCCGGCGCCAGCACCCCATCAAACACCGGTTCGGCAGGCCCTGTCATGTACAGATGGTTCGACTGGGAATCCCAGTCGATCCAGAGAGACCCGCCGGGCAGATCCAGACGGGCCGAGCGGGCGCTCAGGCCCAGGCGATGGCAGGCCACGAGGGTGGCGCAGGCCCCGGTGCCGCAGGCCAGGGTGGGGCCAGCCCCCCGCTCCCAGACGCGCATCACCAGATGGTCGGCGCCGAGCACCTGCACGAAATGAACATTGGTGCGGGCCGGAAAAGCAGGATGCACCTCCAGCAGGGCGCCGAAACGCTCCAGATCCACGCCCTCCACCGCCTCCACCGGAATCACCAGATGGGGATTGCCCATCCCGGCCGCCGCCCCCCCGAAGCGGGCCCCCTCCACCTCCAGGTCCCCCTGGGGCAACCCCGCGGGGCCGATCGGCAGGGTGGTGGGCACCTGGTCGGGCACCAGGAACGGCTCGCCCATGTCCACGCGCACCATGCCGTCGCTGAGCAGTTCCGGCACCATCCGACCGGCCATGGTCTCCACCTGCCAGGTCCGGCCCGGTTGATCTCCGTCGCTGTCGGCCAGAAAACGGGCCAGGCAGCGGATGCCGTTGCCGCACATCTCCGCTTCGCTGCCGTCGGCATTGAAGATGCGCATGCGCAGTTCCCCATCCCCCAGGGGGGGGAGCGCGAGAATCACCCCGTCGCCGCCCACGCCGAAGCGGCGGTCGCAGATCCAGCGCACCCGCTCGGGGTCGAGACCGAACACCTCGCCTGGATCAGCGGCCTCGCGCCCGTCGAGCATCAGAAAGTCGTTGCCCAGCCCCTGGTACTTGCTGAATGCCAGCACGGCTCCGCTCTCGATCGACATAGCCTGAATCCTATGGAGATTCACAACCTGGATCCAAGCCTGCCTGGTGTGCGCCAGCTCCAGAACTGGGTCCGCCAGCGCACGGCTCTGCGGGTGCGATTCCCGGGTGGAGAGCAGCTCGAAGGCTGCCTCGATTGGCAGGACCCCGAGTTTCTCGCCCTGCGCCCCCCGAACGCCCATCAGCCGGTGCTGATCCGCCGCTCCGCCCTCGACACCATTCAGGCGCTGGAATGAACCCGAGCTGATCGCCCCATGGAGGTGTGGCACGATCACAACCACGCACTCAACGGCTGATGCGAACCGGCCGACTCCGGAACATGGCCGCGTCCGACTCCCATCCCAACGCCGGCAACAGCCCGGTCGACAACCGCTACCGCCCAGAGGCGATCGAGGCCGGCTGGCAGCGGAGCTGGCAGGAGCAGGGGCTGCACCGGACACCCGAACCCGGCGATGACGGCGAGGGCAGCGGCAGCGGTGACGGCGAAACGTTTTATGCCCTCTCGATGTTCCCCTACCCCTCGGGGAACCTGCACATGGGCCATGTGCGCAACTACGTGATCACTGATGTGATCGCCCGGGTGCAGCGGCTGCGGGGGAGTCGGGTGCTGCATCCGATGGGCTGGGACGCCTTCGGCCTGCCGGCGGAGAATGCCGCCATCGAGCGGGGCGTGGATCCCGGCGACTGGACCGACGCCAACATCGGCCAGATGCGGGCCCAGCTCCAGCGCCTCGGCCTCTCGATCGACTGGGACCGGGAGCTGGCCACCTGTCATGCCGACTACTACCGCTGGACGCAGTGGCTGTTCCTCCAGTTCCTCGAGGCGGGCCTGGCCTACCGCAAGGAAGCGACGGTCAACTGGGATCCGATCGATCAGACGGTGCTGGCCAACGAGCAGGTGGATGGCGAGGGCCGCTCCTGGCGCTCCGGGGCAAGGGTGGAGAAGCGGCAGCTGCGCCAGTGGTTCCTGCGCATCACCGACTACGCCGAAGCCCTGCTTGACGATCTCCAGCAGCTCGATGGCTGGCCGGAGCGGGTGCGCACGATGCAGTCCAACTGGATCGGGCGCTCGGCCGGAGCCCAGCTGCACTTCCCGATCGTGGCGCCAGCAGCGGCCGCCGGCAGCGCAACGTCGATCACGGTCTTCACCACCCGACCCGACACCGTTTACGGCGTGAGCTACCTGGTGCTGGCCCCGGAGCATCCCCTGGTGGCCAGCCTCACCGCCCCTGAGCAGCGCCTGGCGGTGGAGGCCTTCTGTGATCTGGTCAGCGCCCAGAGCGAACAGGAACGCACCGCCGAGGATCAGCCCAAGCGGGGGGTGCCCCTGGGCGCCAGCGTGCGCAACCCCTTCAACGGCGAGACGATCCCCATCTGGATCGCTGATTACGTGCTGGCCGAGTACGGCACCGGCGCCGTGATGGGGGTCCCCGCCCACGACCAGCGGGATTTCGTGTTCGCCCGCCAGTACGAGCTGCCGGTGAAGCGGGTGATCGTGCCCGAGGGCGCCCACGAAGAGGCCTACGACGGTGGCGCCTGGACCGGAGGCGGCTGCCTGGTCCATTCCGGACCCTTTGACGGCCTCGATGCGGCTGAAGCCCGCGCCGGGATCGTGACCCTGGCCGAAGCGGAAGGCTGGGGTGAGGGAAAGGTGCGCTACCGGCTGCGCGACTGGCTGATTTCCCGCCAGCGCTACTGGGGCTGTCCCATCCCCGTGATCCACTGCGACAGCTGCGGTGTGGTGCCGGTGCCGGCGGAGCAGCTGCCGGTGGAACTGCCCAGGGATCTGGCCTTCAGCGGCAAGGGCGGCTCACCCCTGGCGCAGCTGGAGAGCTGGGTGACGGTGCCCTGCCCCTGCTGCGGCCAGGCCGCCCGGCGGGAGACCGACACGATGGACACCTTCATCTGCTCCTCCTGGTACTACCTGCGCTACAGCGATCCCCACAACACCCGCCTGCCCTTCGAGCGGAGTGCGGCCGACCGCTGGTTGCCCGTGGACCAGTACGTGGGCGGCATCGAGCACGCCATCCTGCACCTGCTCTATTCCCGCTTCTTCACCAAGGTGCTGCGCGACCGTGGCCTGCTGAGCTTCGATGAGCCGTTCCAGCGGCTGCTCACCCAGGGCATGGTCCAGGCCATCACCTACAGAAATCCCCAGACGGGCCGCTACGTGGCCCCGGCGGATGTGAGCGATCCCGCCGATCCCCGCGATCCGGTCGATGGTGAGCGGCTCGACACCTTCTTCGAGAAGATGTCCAAGTCGAAGCACAACGGCGTCGACCCCTCCGTGGTGATCGACCGTTATGGGGCCGACACCGCCCGCATGTTCATCCTGTTCAAGGCACCGCCCGAGAAGGACCTGGAGTGGGACGACGCTGACGTCGAAGGTCAGTTCCGCTTTCTGCAGCGGCTGTGGCGACTGGTGGACGGGGCGGTGGCCCGTGGACTGAGCCTGAGGGCCGTCGCGGCTGGACCTGCCGAAGCGAGCACCTCGGGGGAGAAGGAGCTGCGAAGGGCCGTGCACACCGCCATCGCCGCCATCGACGACGACCTGGCCCCGGGGCGTTACCAGTTCAACACCGCCGTCTCGGAGCTGATGAAACTCAGCAATGCCATGGCGGCGCAGCTGGAGGCCGCGGCCGAGCCCGTGGCCAGCGAAGCGCTCAGGGCCCTGGTGATCCTGCTGGCCCCCTTCGCGCCCCACCTGGCTGAAGAGCTCTGGCAGAGGCTGGGTGGAGCCGGCAGCGTGCATCGCCAGCGCTGGCCCGTGGCCGATCCCGCCGCCCTGATTCAGGACACGGTCCCCCTGGTGATCCAGGTGAAAGGCAAGGTGCGGGGCCAGCTGGAGGTGCCAGCCGATGCCGATGCCGCCACCCTGGAGCGGCTGGCCCTGGAGAGTGAGATCGCCCTGAGGTGGCTGGAAGGCCAGCCTCCCCGCCGCGTGATCGTGGTGCCCGGCAAGCTCGTGAACCTGGTGCCCTAGCCCAGGGGAATCAGGGCCGCCGCATGGTGTCGCAGGTGGTCCTCGATGAAGCTGGCGATGAAGAAGTAGCTGTGGTCGTAGCCCGGCTGGAGCCTCAGCTGGAGCGGGTGGCCGGCGGCTTGGGCGGCAGCCTCGAGGTCATCGGGTCGCAGCTGACTCTCCAGGAAGGGATCGTCGAGTCCCTGGTCGATCAGCAGCGGCAGCCGCTCCGGCGCCGAGGCGATCAGCTCGCAGGCGTCCCAGGAACTCCAGTGGGTGCGATCGGGGCCGAGGTAGCGGCTGAACGCCTTCTCCCCCCAGGGGCAGCAGCTCGGATGAGCAATCGGTGCAAAAGCTGAAACGGAGCGGTAGCGGCCGGGGTGACGCAGGGCAGAGACCAGGGCGCCATGCCCCCCCATCGAATGGCCACTGATGCCGCGCAGCCCGTTGAGGGGAAGCTGGGCCTCCAGTAGCGCCGGCAGCTCCTCCACCACGTAATCGTGCATGCGGTAGTGGCGCGCCCAGGGGGGTTCGCTGGCATTGAGGTAGAAGCCGGCCCCATGGCCGAAGTCCCAGGCTCCGTCTGGATCTTCGGGCACCTCAGGGCCACGGGGGCTGGTGTCGGGAGCGATCAGGGCAAGGCCGAGGCTGGAGGCCAGGCGATGGGCGCCAGCCTTCTGCATGAAATTCTCATCGGTGCAGGTGAGCCCGGAGAGCCAGTACAGCGCCGGCACGGAGCCGCCGGCCAGGGCCTGGGGAGGCAGATACACCGCCAGGGTCATCTCACAGGCGAGCGCGGCCGACTGGTGCCGGTAGCGCCGATGGGCACCCGCAAAGCTGCGGTTCTCACTCAGGAGTGTGAGCACGGGGGACCTCCCTCAAGGGTTGAAGTGGATCACCGAGCGGATGCTCTGACCGGCGTGCATCAGATCGAAGGCCCGGTTGATCTCCCCCAGGGGCATGGTGTGGGTGATGAAGGTGTCGAGCGGGATCTCACCGCTCTGGAACCGCTCCACATACCCCGGCAATTCGGTGCGGCCCCGCACCCCACCGAAGGCCGAGCCACGCCACACCCGGCCGGTGACGAGCTGGAAGGGGCGGGTGGCGATCTCCTGGCCGGCGCCGGCAACGCCGATGATCGTGGATTCGCCCCAACCCTTGTGGCAGCACTCCAGGGCGGCCCGCATCACCTGGACATTGCCGATGCACTCGAAGGAATAATCCACTCCCCCATCGGTGAGATCGATCACCACCTCCTGAATCGGTGCACCCGAGGCGCTTGGGTCGAGGCAATCCGTGGCACCGAGCTGGCGGGCGATCGCGAACTTCTCGGGATTGGTGTCGATGCCGATGATGCGGCTGGCGCCGGCCATCACCGCACCGATGATCACAGCCAGGCCGATGCCCCCCAGACCGAACACGGCCACCGTGCTGCCTGACTCCACCTTGGCGGTGTTGAGCACGGCACCGATGCCGGTGGTGACCCCGCATCCGAGCAGGCACACCTTCTCCAGGGGAGCCTCCTTGTTGATCCTGGCCACGGCGATCTCGGGCACCACGGTGTATTCCGAGAAGGTGGAGGTGCCCATGTAGTGGTGAATCCGGCGGCCGGCCCTGGAGAAGCGGCTGGTGCCGTCCGGCATCAGGCCCTTGCCCTGGGTGCCGCGGATCGCCTGACAGAGGTTGGTCTTGCCGGAGAGGCAGAAGCTGCAGGACCGGCACTCGGGTGTGTAGAGGGGAATCACGTGATCCCCCACGGCCACGGAGGTCACGCCGGCCCCCACCTCCTCCACGATCGCGCCGCCCTCGTGGCCGAGCACGGCAGGAAAGAGCCCTTCCGGATCCTGACCCGAGAGGGTGAAGGCATCGGTGTGGCACACCCCGCTGGCCACCACCCGCAGCAGCACTTCACCGGCGGCCGGCGGAGCCACCTCGATCTCAGTGATCTCCAGGGGCTGGCCCGCGGCCCAGGCCACCGCAGCGCGGGAACGGATCATGGCCGCAAAGGTGCGGAACTTAGCAACGGGACCAGAGCCCCTCGACCCTGCTCATAACTTCTTGAACGCGAGCCCTGACGGATCGCTCCAATCGCCCTCGGCGCCATAGCCGCGGGCATTGCCGCAGAGGTGGCGCAGGATCCAGAACGCCGCTTCCGGGCTGGGCAGCTCCAGCTCCGCCTGGATGGTCCCCAGGGAGCGGGCCTGCCCGTCAGCCAGAAGGGCCTCCAGCCGGCTCTGGAGCTCGAGGATCGTGGCAGCGGCCTTCTTGCCGGCCTCCACTCCGGGCTGGTCATAGGCGTTCACGTTCACCAGCTCGGCATAGAGGCCAACGGCCCGCTCGAACAAAGCCACCAGCGCCCCCAAGCTGCAGGCATCAAAGCGGCGCAGGCTGATCGAAAGGCTCTGGCGGCCCCCTTCGCTGAGGGCGGAGCGGGTGCCCTGCAGAAATCCATCAAGGAAGTCGCCCGGGTATTCCCCGCCAATGGGGGCCAGATCAGCTGGATCGTCGAGTGCTTCGATGAAGGTCACGAAGAAGTTGTCGACACCGTCGCGGAGCTGCTGCACGTAGGCGTGCTGATCGGTGGAGCCCTTGTTGCCGTAGACAGCGATGCCCTGGTGCACCTGGCGCCCATCGCGGTCGAGCCGCTTGCCCAGCGACTCCATCACCAGCTGCTGCAGGTAGCGGCTGAACACCTCCAGCCGGTCGCGGTAGGGAAGCACCACCATGTCGCGCTGTCCGGCTCCGCCGCCGGCCACATGCCAGGCGGCGGCCATCAGCGCTGCGGGATTGTCGCGCAGGCGCCGTACACGGGTGGCCGCATCCATGCGGGCCGCCCCCTCAAGAAAGCCACGGAGGTCGGCACCGATCAGGGCTGCAGGAAGCAGACCCACGGCGCTGGTGATGCTGGTGCGTCCCCCCACCCAGTCGAACATGTCGAAGCGTGCCAGCCAGCCCTCCGCCTCGGCCCGCTGATCCAGCTGAGAGCCCACCATGGTGACGGCAACGGCCTGCTGAGCCCAGGTCCCGCCGAGGGCCTCGAGGCGGGCGCGGGCCTGCTCCATGCCCAGGCGAGGCTCGGGCGTGCCACCCGACTTGCTCACCACCACCACCAGGGTGGTAAGCAGCCGATCCCCCAGGGCCGAGAGGGTGCGGCTCATCCCCTGGGGATCGACGTTGTCGAAGAAGTGAAACGGCAGCCCCACCCCCTCTTCCTTGAGGGCGCGCAGGATCAGCAGGGGACCCAGCCCGGATCCACCGATGCCGATCCAGAGCACATCGGTGAAGGGCTTGCCCGATGGCGCCGAGCAGGCTCCACTGATCACCTGCTGGCCGAAGTGGGCGATCCGCTCCACCTCCGCCTGGATGTGGGCCGCCACCGCCGGATCGGGCGCCAGCTCAGGGCTGCGCAGCCAGTAATGACCCACCTGGCGGCCCTCATCGGGGTTGGCGATCGCCCCGGATTCCAGGGCCTGCATCGCTGCGAAGGCACGATCAAAGCCAGGCTCAAGGGCCTCGAGGTGCGCCTGGTTGAGCGCCATGCGGCTGACATCGACCCAGCAGCCCAGGTCGTCGTGATACCAGAGCAGAGCGCAGAAGCGCTGCCACTGCACCTGGGGCTCGTGGATGCTGTAATCCGGGAGCGTCGTCATGCGCGCTGTTTCACGAATCGGCTGCCGAGGCTGAACCTATCCGTGGAAGGGCCCCCTAGGAAGCTCAGGGGTGGCATGCCACACCGAAGCCAACCGGATCGGCACGCATGGTATGGACGAAAACACAAACGCCCCCCCGATCTGGTCGTCCCTGGGGTTGCCGGTACTGTTCATGAACATTCTGGATCTCCCTATTTCCTTGTCGACGCGCCCTGCGATCACGTCGCCCTCCCCCTGGAGCGGGTCGAGGCGCTGGGCTGTCGGCTTCACCGCCACCTTTGCACTGCTGAGCCTTTCAGCAGGCTCCCCCCGGCGAGAGCTCCCAGCAGCAGGTTTGCTCACAGAACCCGGGCTGACCGCCAGCCTCACCACCGACAGCAGCGATCCCGCAGCCTTCACCAGCGAAGGCCAGCGCCCCGATCCCCTTGACTTCACTCCTGAGGAACTCAAGGAACTGCAGCGCCGCTTCGGTGTGCACGGACCGCAGGCTCCTCTCGCCCAGCTGTTCACCCACGGACTGGATCAGCTCACCCCCCTGCGGGCCCGCACGGTGGAGAAGCTGGAGGAACTGCGGCCCGTCATCCTTCTGGAAAGCCGCCGCCACCACATCAACCCGATGCTGGTGGCCGCTGTGCTCTTCGATGAGATTCAGCACGCCAAACCAGGGGAAGATCTGCCGCTGGCGGCTCAGTCAGGGTTGTTCAGCACCCATGGCCCCGCCCAGCTCGGCATCGGCGAGCTGATTCATCAGGGTCTGCTCCCCCCCGATCCCAGCGCGGATCAGATCCAGACAGCACGGCTGGAACTGCTCGACCCCAACCGCAACGTGACCCTGCTGGTGGGCAAGTTTGCGCGTCTCAGCCGGGACCTGGGCTTTCCAGCTGGCCGCACCCTCCAGGCCAGCCGCAGTCCCCGGGATGCCAAGGCGCTGGCCACCCTGGCGTACCTCCACAACGGCAAGCTCGATTACCCCGCCCGGATCCTGAGCTACATGCAGGATCCGGAACTGCATGCGCTGATCTACTCCGAGCGCAAACCCCAGCTCTCACAGCTGATCTAACCCTCTGCTCCGTCCTCAGCAGAGCTGAGAGAGGGCCCCGAGTCTTCTTTTGAGGGCCTGCCAGTCGAAGCTGCGCGGATCCGCCCGCTCACCGCCGAGATCCACCTGACGGTGTGTGGTGATGTGAGCCGCAGGAATCGCGAAGCGCCGCATCCAGTCAGTGAGCACCAGGGCCAGGGCGTCATATTGCCTCGCGCTGTACCCGCTGTGGCCAG
Source organism: Synechococcus sp. CS-205 (assembly GCF_025128255.1). Lineage (NCBI taxonomy): Bacteria > Bacillati > Cyanobacteriota > Cyanophyceae > Synechococcales > Synechococcaceae > Synechococcus > Synechococcus sp. CS-205. The sequence continues at coordinate 145,813 of NZ_JAHLZB010000024.1, read as the reverse complement.
GGTCGTTGTCTTCCCCGTCGAGGGGGGTTTCCAGGCTGATGTGCAACGCGAAATTGTTCACCGAGCCCCCCACGCGCGGATTGGTCACGACCCACCGTCCGTTGAAGGCCGAATTGCCCGCCCCGAAGGCCCGCTGTCCGGGATCAAGAACATCGATCACCTGGCCATCGCCCCCGATCAGGGTGTGGTAACTCACCTGGTCCTCGTCCCTGGGGTGGGGGGTCTGGAAGGTGCGCAGGGCTGAGCCCACTCCATAGACGGTTTCATGAAGCACCACCACCTGAGGTGTGGGGTCAATCGCATGGCCGAAGGCGTCACGCTCGAAACGGACCCCGTAGTTGCTGGGGTCGATGGGAATGCGCTGGCGGCGAGCGGGCAAGGCCGCCAGCTCAGCCTCCAGGCGCTGGCGCAGGCGTGGATCACGGTCGACGCACTCGCGGCCCAGGGGACTGACCCAGGCCGGGCGCGGCGGCGGCAGTGGCGCAGGCCGTCGGGGCTGTGGCTGGCGCGGCGTGGTGGCGGGCTGGGTGACCTGCTCGAGCAGCTGCAGCAGGGAGGGACGGCTGGCGGTCTCGGAGCGAGCAGTCACCTCGCGGGCCAACCAGCCCAGGCCCCCCAGGCCCAGCACGGCCCCGGCCCCCACCAGGCCCAGGGCGAGAGGGTTGGCGCGCAATCGCTCCAGCAGGTTGTTCAACATGGCACCAGGGCAAGCCACTGACGGCGTCGCTCCAGAGCTTCAGAGCTGGCCTGGGGGTCCACCAGCAGCCGCCAACGCTCGATCGCCGGGGCGGCGGCGGTGATCGTCAGGCTGCGCAGGCACCCCCGCCTGCAGATGGTGAGCACCTGGGGCTGCTGGGCCATCAGGATCGGGACGAGATCCTCTGGCTTGCGCAGCCGCAGGCCCTCTAGAGCGATCAACTCATCACCGACCATCAGGCCGGCCTGCTGGGCAGGCCCATGGCGCTCCACCCGGACGACCTCAAGGCCACTGGCTTTGACGGCAGCCTTCAGGCCCGGATGGGGAGCCGAGGCCAGCTGTGGCTCCAGCGTCAGGCCCACATCCTGGAGGTAGGCCGGCAGATCCGGATCCTCGCAGCCCTCCAGCCAGGTGGGCAGGAGATCGGCCAGCCGGGGGGAGCGGGCGGCGAAGGCCTCGATCAGATCCCGCTCCCGGTAGCCCCGTCTCCAGCGCCCCAGGCGGGCCCAGAGGTCGCGCAGCACCTGGGACAGGGATGATCCAGAACGGCGCAATTCCAGATCGAGAACCAGAGAAAGAATGGCCCCCTTGAGGTAGTAACTGATCTGGTTGTCATCACTGTTGGCTTCACGCCGGTAGAGCTTCACCCAGGCCTCCTCGGCGCTCTGGTGCAGGCTCTGGCCATGCAGACGCCCAGGAGTGAGCAGATAACGGCTGAGATCGGTGCCGAGGTCGTGCACGACCTCATCTTCGCTCGTCACTCCAGCCAGCTGGGGGAGAAGCTGATCGAAATAGCTGGTGACGCCTTCGGCAAACCAGAGTCCAGGAACGATCACAGGTCGGTCGTAATCGATCGGGCTCAGGGATGCTGGCCTCAGGCGCCGGACATTCCACTGATGCAGATACTCGTGGGCCACCAGTTGCAGCAGCTGGCGATAACCCTCGGGCTTGAGCAGGGCCTGGCGGCCGAACTGAAGCACCGTCGAGGTGTCGTGCTCCAGACCGCCATAGCCCTGATCAAGCAGATGCAGCACGAACAGATACTCCGGTGCCGCTGGCCTGGGCTCCCCCATCAACCGACAGCAGGCCTCACACACCGCCGCCACGTCCTGAAGCAGGGTCGGATGAGCCCTGAGCAGGCTGTCTGGCGGATCCCCAGCTGACCCTGAGGGCTCTGACCCAGCGGACTGGCGGGGGGCGGTGGCGTCCCAGCAGACCCAGCGGTGCGGCACACCGGCCACGTTGAAGTGATGTGCCCGGTGCGGGCCCGCCTCCACCGGGGTGTCCACCAGCTGATCGAAGTCAGCCGCCAGCCAGGTTCCATCACCCTGCCGCGGCAGGGGCACGAAGGCCTCCCAGCCCGAAGGCAGCCGCAGGCTCAGCCGGTGCGCGGCCCAGCGCTCTCCCTCCACCTGGAGCACCAGGCCCGCAAGGGCCAGGAAGCCGTGGTCGCCATCGAGGTGGCAGGTGCGCACGCTCAGATCAGCGGCCAGCACGTCGTAGTGGATCTCCAGGGGATCCAGGCAGGGCAGCTCCAGCTGCCAGCCGGCCGGATCGGTGCGGATCGCCGGCACCTGGTCCGCTCCCTGACGCACCAGCAGCGCTTCGAGGTGACGGACGTAGTCGCGGATCAGGTAGGAACCCGGAGTCCAGGCGGGCAGCCTGAGCCTGAGCACCCGTGTGGCTGGTGTGCAGCGGAGGCTGACATGAACCAGATGGCTGTGGGGTTGGCTCAGATCCAGCGAAAGGTCAACCACCTGGGGGTTCAGGACACCAGCTCGACCGTGGCCATCGGCAGCTGAAGAGCCGCCTCCTGCAGGGCCACCCGCGCGGCGTAGCGACGGGTGAGGCGTCCGAGGAAGGTCTGCAGGGAACGGGAGCGGCTCAGACGCTGGAGATCTCCGAGCAAGGCGAGGCTGCCATCGCTCTGACGGCGCCAACCGATCCAGTGCTCGCCCGCGAAGCGCACCATCAGATCCACAGGGGTGCGATCCCCGGCGAAGCCTTCGAGCAGGCCGCCAGGGATCGGTTCACAGCCGAGATCGGCCAGTGATGCAGCCAACTGATCCAGATCCTGGATCACGGTTGGCAGGATGGAGAGATGGGACAAGACGCCAGTGCCCGCTTCGCCAGACCCTAGCGATCCGCCCGGTTGTGTCCAGTGGCCGTTGGCACAGCACTGGCCCCTGCAACCACACGAGCTGCGGCTTGGGGTGATGGCCTCCGGCGAGGGCTCCAACTTCGAGGCGCTGGTGACGGCCTGCCGCCAGGGCCCCCTGCGGGGCCGTGTGCTCCAGCTGGTGGTGAACAATCCTGGCTGTGGCGCCCAGCGCCGGGCCAAGAGGCTGAACATCCCCTGCACCGTCGCCGATCACCGCCTGCACCGTCGCCGGGAAGATCTGGATGGGGTCCTGATCGAGACCTTCACCGCCGCCGGGGTGGATCTGGTGGTGATGGCCGGCTGGATGCGGATCGTCACTCCGCGGCTGATCGGCGCCTTCCCCTCACGCCTGATCAACATTCACCCCTCGCTGCTGCCGAGCTTCCGGGGTCTTGATGCAGTGGGGCAGGCCCTCGCCGCCGGGGTGACCCTGAGCGGCTGCACAGCCCACCTGGTGACCGAAGACCTCGATGGGGGTCCGATCCTGGCCCAGGCCACCGTCCCAGTGCTCAACGAAGACGACAGGATGACTCTGGCCGCCCGGATCCATGCGCAGGAGCATCGTCTGCTGCCGCTGGCCGTGGCCCTTGCCGCTGAGCGACTCAGGGATCAGGGATAGAAAGGCAGGAGCGGCAGGCCCGTCGGCGCCGGGAGTCCGGCCATCACATTGAGGCACTGGATCCCCTGGCCGGCCTGACCCTTGACCAGGTTGTCAACGGCACTCATCAGGATCAGCTGCCCGGTCCGCAGGTCAACCTGCACCGAGAGCAGGGCGCGGTTGGTCTGGCGCGTCCACTTGGTGGAGGGATAGGTGCCCACCGGCAGGACCTCCACGCAGGGGCTGTGCCGGTAGGCCGCCTGCAGCACGGTGGTGCAGTCGTCGGCGGTCAGGCCCGGATCCCGCAGCCGTCCGTAAACGGTAGCCAGCAGACCCCGCACCATCGGCATCAGATGCGGCGTGAACTGCAGCTGAATGGGTTGTCCAGCCAGGCGACTGGCGATCTGCTCGATTTCGCTGGTGTGGCGATGGCCCACCACGCCGTAGGGAGCCACGGCCTCAGCCGCCTCAGCCAGCAGCAGGTTCTCCTTGGCGGCGCGGCCGCCGCCGGAGGTCCCCGTCTTGGCATCGATGATGATGCCGCTGGGATCGATCAGACCCTGCTTGAGAAAGGGCAGCAGGGGAAGCAGGCTGGCGGTGGGAAAGCAGCCTGGAGCCGCCACCAGCCGCGCCGCGGCGAGCCGCTCCTCCTCCCACTCCACCAGGCCGTAGACCGCCTCGCTGCACAGAGCTTCATCATGGCGCTCGAACCGTTCCGCCTCGCTCGAGTACACCTCCTTCCACCGGGCCAGGGAGCGGTAGCGGTAGTCGGCGGAGAGATCGACCACCTTCACCCCACGCTCGAGCAGGGCCGGCACCAGCTGGGAGGCGAGTCCATTGGGGAGACTGAGCACCGCGAAGTCGGCCTCGGCGGCGATCGCGTCGGGATCGGGGGTCCGCACCACTGGATTGCCCTCAAGGGGCAGGAAGGGCACCAGTTCACTCCAGGAGTGGCCGGCACTTCGCTCTCCCCCCAGATAACTGACCACAAACGCGGGGTGATCCTGAAGGAGGCGCAGGGTCTGAAGGCCGCCGTAGCCGCTGGCGCCGATCACCGCGACGCGCCGAGCTGCTGAGGGGCTGACCATGCAGGGGTGTCTGGGGCGCTGATCGTACCGGGCACCCGGTCACGTTGTGCCCCTAACTGATAGAGAATGCTGACCACCTGATCCAGATGTTCTGACTGTCCGCTCCGAGCCTTCCGCTCCCCTCGCCAGCGCCGCTGACGCTCCCCCACGTCCGGGTCCGGGCAAGGATCCGATCCGCTTCGATACGATCGCCGATGCGCTAGCCGGCATTCGCAACGGCGAGATGATTGTTGTCGTCGATGATGAAAACCGTGAAAACGAAGGGGATCTGATCTGCGCGGCCCAGTTCGCCACGCCTGAGCAGATCAACTTCATGGCCACCGAGGCCCGCGGTCTGATCTGCCTGGCGATGGAGGGCGAGCGTCTCGACGCTCTCGAGCTGCCGCTGATGGTCGACCGCAACACCGACAGCAACCAGACGGCCTTCACCGTCAGCGTCGATGCCGGTCCCGAGAATGGGGTGAGCACGGGCATCTCCGCCGACGACCGGGCCCGCACCATTCAGGTGGCGATCCATCCCGCCAGCCGGCCATCGGACCTGCGCCGTCCGGGCCACATCTTCCCGCTGCGTGCACGCCAGGGAGGGGTGCTCAAGCGGGCCGGGCACACCGAGGCGGCCGTTGATCTGGCGCGGCTGTCCGGGCTTTACCCCGCGGGGGTGATCTGCGAGATCCAGAACCAGGATGGCTCGATGGCCCGGCTGCCTCAGCTGGCCCTCTATGCCCGTCGCCACGGTCTGCGTCTGATCAGCATCGCCGACCTGATCAGCTACCGGCTCGAGACCGAACGGTTCGTGCGTCGCCAGGCCGAAGCTCTGATGCCCAGCGCCTTCGGGGAATTCAGGGCCATCGGTTATCGCAATGAGCTCGATGGCAGCGAGCATGTGGCCATCGTCAAGGGCCGACCCGAGCGGGCCAGCGGACCTGTTCTCGTGCGGGTGCACTCGGAATGCCTCACCGGCGATGCCTTCGGCTCGCTCCGCTGCGACTGCAGGCCCCAGCTGGAGGCGGCTCTGCGCATGATCGAGGCTGCCGGAGAGGGGGTGGTCGTCTACCTGCGTCAGGAGGGACGGGGCATCGGACTGATCAACAAGCTCAGGGCCTACAGCCTCCAGGATGGCGGCCTCGACACCGTCGAGGCCAATGAGCGGCTCGGCTTCGCGGCCGACCTGCGCAATTACGGCGTCGGGGCTCAGATCCTCAGTGATCTGGGGGTTCACCATCTTCGCCTGATCACCAACAATCCGCGCAAGATCGCTGGCCTGGGGGGCTACGGGCTGCAGGTGGAAGACCGGGTGCCGCTGGTGATGGATCCAGGCCAGCACAATGCCGCCTACCTGCTCACCAAACAGACCAAACTCGGTCATCTGATGCAGGGTGCCCCGGACCGGGAGAGCACCGGAGCGGGCGGGCCCACAGCCGTGATCTCCTGGAGCGGCGCGAGCCTGGCACCCGAGCAGGCGGAAGCCGACCACTGGCCCCAGCTGCGCCGCTGGGCAGGTGAGCGGGAGCTGGAACTGCGGCGGGAGGAGCATCCCCGGCTGCTGGCCCTGCTGGGCCAGCCGCAGCTGTCGCTGTTGCTGGCCCAGCCACCGGGGCGGGATCGGGAGCTGCGCAAGGCCGATCTGGTCTCAGCCCTGAAGCTGATGGCCGGCTGGTCTGGCTCGCGCTCGGTGAGCCTTCTGCTGGCTCCCGATGCCCAGCGCAGCGCCCACCCCAGCGCCACCCTGGAGCCCGAGCGCCGCCCCCTGCAGGAGCTCAGTCAGGAGAGCCCTCAGCTGGCCACGACACCCGGCGCCTTCGTGCAGTGGGGCTGAGCCCTTCAGGGCAGGATCGTCACCTTCGTGATGCGCGTGCCTTTGCGGATCGCCCGCACCACGTCCACATCCGAGGCCTGACCGAAGACGGTGTGGACCCCGTCGAGATGGGGCTGGGCGTCATGGCAGAGGAAGAACTGGCTGCCGCCGGTGTTCTTGCCGGCATGGGCCATCGAGAGGGTTCCGGCCTGATGCTTGCGGCTGTTGATCTCGCAGGGAATCATGTAGCCGGGACCACCGGTTCCCGGCATCCCACTGGCACCGGGGCGGGTGTTGGGACAGCCCCCCTGGGCCATGAACCCATCGATGACCCGGTGAAACGCCAGCCCGTCATAGAACCCCGATTCCGCCAGCTTGACGAAGTTCGCGACGCTGCCGGGGGCGTCGGTGTCGAACAGTTCGAGTTCCACCGTGCCCGCCTCGGTCTCCATCAGGGCTTTGGTCATGGGAGTCAGAGCAAAGGCGGACTGTATCCACTCTCGGGTAGAACGGTTCCCGGTCCTGCACGGGGCTTTCCCCTCGGTCAGTCACGCCCATGAGCCCCAATGCCCCCACTTCGAGCCCGGGCCTCGACCTGGGCTGCGCCCGCCTCGGGGTGCTCGGTGGCAGCGGGCTCTATGCCATCGACGGGCTGGAGGACGTCCGCGAACTGACGGTGGACACCCCCTTCGGCCCGCCATCGGACACCCTGCGGCTGGGCCGCATCGGGACGCTGGAGGTGGTCTTTCTGGCCCGCCACGGCCGTCACCACACCCACCTGCCCACGGAAGTGCCCTACCGGGCCAACCTCTGGGCCCTGCGCTCCCTGGGGGTGCGCTGGATCCTCTCCTGCTCGGCCGTGGGCTCCCTGCAGGATCCCCTGCGCCCCCTCGACATGGTGGTGCCGGATCAGTTCATCGACCGCACCCATGCCAGGCCCGTGAGCTTCTTCGGCGACGGAGCCGTGGCCCATGTGGGCATCGCCGATCCGTTCTGCCCGAGCCTGAGCAGACTGCTGGCCGATGTGGCCGAAAGCCTGATGCCTGCAGGGCGCCAGCTGCACCGCCGCGGCACCTACCTCTGCATGGAAGGCCCCGCCTTCTCCACCCGGGCGGAATCGAACCTCTACCGCAGCTGGGGCTGCTCGGTGATCGGCATGACCAACCACAGCGAGGCCCGCCTCGCCCGGGAGGCCGAGATCGCCTACGCCACCCTCGCCATGGTCACCGACTACGACTGCTGGCACGCAGATCACGCCTCGGTCACCGTGGACCTGGTGATCGAGAACCTGCGCGCCAACGCAGCACTGGCCCAGCAGATCGTGGCGGTGGCGGCCGAGCGGATCGATGCCCAGCGGCCCGCCAGCAGCTCCCACAGCGCCCTGCGCGATGCCCTGATGACTCCTGTGGAACAGGTGCCTGCAGCCACCCGCCGCAAGCTCGACCTGTTCACCTCCCCCTATTGGGGCCCCTTCGAGACGGCCCCGACGCCGCAGGGCTGATCACGCCAGCGGAGCACCGAGCTGCTCCAGAGCCTGCCGCACCTGGCCGTCATGGGCGCTCAGGGCCTCATCGGCCTTCTCGGCGCTCAGCCCGGCGGCAGCCATCACCAGGGCGCGTTTGACCGAACCGCCGGCCTGGGCCAGCAGGGCGTAGCCCTGCTCCCGGTCCACTCCGGCCAGGTCCCGAAGGATGCGCAGGGCGCGGTCCTCCAGCTTGCTGTTGGTGACGGCCACATCCACCATCCGGTTGCCGAACACCTTGCCCAGCCGCACCATCACCCCGGTGGAGAGGATGTTCAGGGCCATCTTGGTGGCCGTTCCGGCCTTCAGACGTGTGGAGCCGGTGAGCAGCTCCGCTCCGGTGACCAGGCGGATGTCGATGGCGCAGGGCATCGGCGCCTGCTCGCTGGGCACACAGGCCATGGCGATCGCCAGGGCTCCGATGCCGCAGGCATGCTCCAGGCCGCCCAGCACATAGGGGGTGGTGCCGCCGGCGGCGATGCCCACCAGGGCGTCGGCAGAGGAGAAACCCCTTTCGATCAGATCATGGCGGCCGGCTTCGCGCAGATCCTCGAGGCCTTCGGAACTGCGCAGCAGGGCCGGGGCACCACCGGCCAGCACACCCTGCACCAGCTCCGGGGGGGTGCAGAAGGTGGGAGGACACTCGGCCGCATCGAGCACACCCAGCCGGCCGGAGGTGCCGGCACCCAGGTAAAAGAGACGCCCGCCGGCGCGCAGGCGGGCGCTGATCGCCTCCACCGCCACGGCCAGGGCCGGAGCCGCCGCCTCCATCGCCAGCAAGGCCTTTTCATCCTCCCGGCAGAACAGATCAACCAGTTCGCCGGAGCTGAGCTGATCGAGGCTGGCGCTGGCGGGATTGGCCTGCTCGGTGAGCAGGTGGCCCCGATCGGGGGCAGCGGAGACAGGCAGGCCGGGGCTCGGTTCAGGAGAGGTCACAGCAGACCCTCCAGGCGGCGGCGGAAGGCTTCCAGCTCGGCACTTTCGGGACTTCCATCACGGCCGGGCTCCTGGGGAGCCCCAGGGGGTTGGGATTCCTCCCGCCAGTGGGTCAGATCCATGTTCCGCTCCGGAGGGGCGATCAGCAGGCGCTCCTCCGCCGAGCTGGGCAGGAAGCCGGAGGGCACGAACCGGGCCTCATAGCCCGCCTGTCCGCAGAACAGCTCCATTTCCTCCCGCTCGATCGCCTCCACGCTGGGAACCGGAAAGTCCTGGGCCTCGAGCAGGCCCGCATAGCGCTCGGCGTCATCCCGCTCCTCGAACAGGAGCACCACCGTGCGGCCATTCAGCTCGAGGGAGTGAATGCCTTCGTTGTCGGTGCCGGCTTCGAACAGCAGCACATGGACGGGCATGAAGCGAACCAATCCCAAGCGGTGAGTGTGCCATTGATTGTCGCGTGCTCCCAAGCGCCCCTCAAGCATCCCGGGACAATTCCTCCAGCCGGCGGTACAGCGCCACTTCGGCATCGCTCAGCTGCTCGGGCAGCACGATGCGCAGCTCCACCAGTTGATCCCCCCGCCGCTCAGCCTGGCTCAGGCCCAGACCACGCAGACGCAGCAGCCGGCCGCTGGAGGAGCCGGGGGGCACCGTGAGCTGCACCCGCCCCTCGAGGGTGGGCACGACAACCTTGCAGCCAAGGGCCGCTTCGGCCGGCGACAGCTCCAGGGTGTAGAGCACCCGCAGGCCATCGATGCGCAGGCCATCGGCGCGACGCACCCTCAGCTGCAGGAAATGGTCGGAACCGCCGGGGGCGACCCCGGCCAGGCGCAGTCGCCAGCCATCCCCGGCCAGGGGAGGTGTCCAGACCTCCACCGCCAGACCACCTGGAAGTTCCAGCTCCAACCGGGTGCCGGCGAGGGCCTGCTCGGGGCTGAGATCCACCTCTGTCTCCAGGTCGCTGGTGGCCCGCACCGGTGATGGCGGCGGTGGAGTGTGGGTCACCTCGAACCCGGGTCCCTCAGGCTGCTCGCGCGAGTCAGGCCGCCAGGGATCGGGATCCAGGTCGTGATCGAGATCGTGATCCAGCTCCGGATCAGGCTCACGGCGGTCCTGCTGCCGCGATGGACGCCCGAACAGGGCATCGAGGTAGTCATCGAACTCAGGGAAACCGCTGGCGAAGGGATCAGCGCGCTCGCTCCGCAGGGAACCGGGGTCGCGTCCTGACTCCCAGGCCTGGCGCCGGCGTGGATCAGAGAGAACGGCATAGGCCTCGTTGACCCGCTTGAAGCGCTCCTCCGCCACCGGATCGTTGCCGTTGAGATCCGGATGCCAGCGGCGGGCCTGCTCGCGAAACCCGCGCTTGAGGGCCGCGGCGTCGGCCCCCGGGCTCAGCCCGAGGACCGCCCAGTGGTCATCTCCGACCGTGGCGGTGGGGCTACGGCTCACGGCCCTCAGTCCTCAGCCCAGGGATCATCCGACCTGGGGCGCGAGGGTGCCGGCCTGGCGGAAGGCTGGTAACGGTCAGGGGGCGGACTCTCCAGCCGCGAACGCTCCAGCCGTGGACTCTCCAGTCTGGAGGGCTCCAGGCGAGGGTTCTCGTACGAGGCATAGCCATCCTCCTGGTAACCGCCATAACGGGAGGGTGGACTCCAGGGATCCCCTCCCCAGCGCTCGTTGGGTCCGGGGCGGGAGCGGTCCCATTCGTCCCAGTCGTCCTCATCTGAGAACAGGTCGTCCTTGATCGACCCCAGGGTGTTCTTGAGGCCCTGCAACGGACCCGATTCCGACTTGCGTTCGCTGATCAGACGGCGGTTGAGGCCATAGAGGGCCTCCTGCAGCTGACTGACGGCCAGGTCGAGTTCCGCCGGATCGGCATCGTCGAGCAGCACCTGCACCTCCTGCAGGGCCATCTCCACCGAGCGCTGCTGTCGCTCAGCGCCATAGGGGCCCAGCTCGAGGGCGGCATCGCGCAGGCGGCGCTCCGCCTGGGCCACGAGGGTCTGAGCCCGGTTGAGCCGATCGACGGCAGCCCGCTTGCGCCGGTCGTCGGCGGCCTTGCGCTCCGCCTCCTCCAGCAGCGCCTGGATCTCCTGTTCACTGAGGTTGGAGCCGCCCTGAATACTGACGCTCTGCTGGCGGCCGGTGGTGCGGTCGGTGGCCGACACCTGCAGCAGGCCGTTGGCGTCGATGTCCAGGGAGACCTGCACCTGGGGAACCCCCCGGGGTGCCGGCGGAATTCCCGAAAGCCGGAAGCGCCCCAGGGATTTGTTGTCGGGCGCCATCTGGCGCTCCCCCTGGAGCACATGGATCTCCACCGCCGACTGGTTGGCCTCGGAGGTGCTGAACACATCCGAGCGGCGCACGGGTATGGGGGTGTTGCGGGGGATCAGCACCTTCATCACCCCGCCGATCGTTTCCAGACCAAGGGAGAGGGGGGTGACATCGTTGAGCATCAGATCGCGCAGATCGCCGGTGAGGATGCCGGCCTGCACCGCCGCGCCGATGGCCACCACCTCATCGGGATTGACCGACTGGCAGGGTTCGAGAGGGATCAAGGTGCGCACCATCTCCTGAACCATCGGCATCCGGGTGCTGCCGCCCACCAGCACCACGTCGTCGATGTCATCGGCGGTGAGGCCGGAATCCCGCAGGGCACGCTGCACGGGCCGCAGCAACCGATCGAGCAGATCAGGGCACAGCGACTCGAAGGTGCGCCGCTCCAGGCTGGTTTCGATGTGGAGGGGACCGTCGGGCCCGGTGGCGATGAAGGGCAGTGAGATGGGGGTGGTGGTGACACCGGAGAGTTCCTGCTTGGCCTTCTCTGCGGCCTCGCTGAGCCGTTGGAGGGCCTGGCGATCCCGGCGCAGGTCGATCTGATGCCTGGCCTCGAAGGCGTCGGCGAGCCAGTCGACGATGCGCCGGTCCCAGTCGTTGCCACCCAGCTGGGTGTCACCACTGGTGGCCTTCACGTCGAAGACACCGTTGGCGATGCGCAGCACCGACACATCAAAGGTGCCGCCGCCCAGGTCGAACACCAGCACTCGCTTGACGGCACTGCGATCGAACCCATAGGCCAGGGCCGCGGCGGTGGGCTCGTTCAGAATCCGCTCCACCGTGAGCCCCGCCAGGCGGCCGGCATCCCGGGTGGCCTGGCGCTGGGCATCATTGAAATAGGCGGGAACGGTGATCACCGCCGCTTCCACCTCCTCGCCGAGGTAGGTGGCGGCGTCGTCAACCAGCTTGCGCAGAATGCTGGCCAGCAACTCCTCGGGGGCGTATTCACGCTCGGTGACCGGGCAGAGGATGCGCACGTTGCCCTGGTCGTTGGCCCGCACGGTGTAGGGAACCGCCAGGCTGCCCTCATCGAGTTCGTCCCAGCTGCGGCCGATGAACCGTTTGAGGTTGGAGAAGGTGTTGCGCGGATTGAGGACCAGCTGGCGACGGGCGAGCTGACCCACCAACAGCTCCTGGTCGCGGCTGAAACCCACCACCGACGGCGTGGTGCGGGCACCTTCCGCGTTGGCGATCACCTGGGGACGGCCGCCCTCCAGCAGCGCCACCACCGAGTTGGTGGTCCCGAGGTCAATGCCTACGATCCGGCCCATGCAGCCTCAAACTGAAGCCCCAAACTACCGGCTTCCTGGCCGTGGGTCCGTGGCGAGGCTCTCCCACGGAAAGGCCGGAAACGCAAGGGTGTTAAAGCGTTCTTAGTGGTCGTGGGCCTCGGGCGAGACCTAAGTTCTGAACTCAGGAGGTAAGAGCCGGCCTCCCGACTTTCCTTACGGCCCCCATGGTGATGCGATCGGAAACGGGCCAGGATCAGTTCACCCTGCGACGCCGCCCCTGGTCCGAGCGCAGCATCGACGGCGGATTCAGGCTGCTCACGATCCTGCTGGCCTCCCTGGTGGCCGTGGTGCTGCTGGGCATCTTCCTCACGGTGTTCAACGGTGCCCAGGAGGCGATGGCCAGCTTCGGCCTCTCCTTTCTGGTCACCTCGGGCTGGAATCCCGTCAACAATCAGTACGGGGCATTCACAGCGATCTACGGCACCCTGGTGTCATCCCTGCTGGCCCTGTTCATTGCCGTGCCACTGGGGGTGGGCACAGCCATTTTCATCACCGAAAACCTGATCCCGCGCACCTGGCGGGAGGTGATCGGCGTGATGGTGGAATTGCTGGCGGCGATTCCCTCGGTGGTGCTGGGTCTGTGGGCCATCTTCGTGATGGAGCCGCTGCTCAGGCCGCTCCTGAATTTCCTTCACCAAAGCCTCGGCTGGTTTCCCCTGTTCTCAACGGTGCCCAAGGGACCCGGCATGGCGCCGGCGGTGCTGATTCTCGTGGTGATGATCCTGCCGATCATCACCGCCATTTCCCGCGATGCCCTCAACCAGGTGCCCCAGGAGCTGCGCCAGGGGGCCTATGGCGTCGGCAGCACCCGCTGGATCGCGATCTTCAATGTGATCCTGCCGGCGGCCATCTCCTCGATCATCGGCGGGGTGATGCTGGCCCTGGGCCGGGCCATGGGCGAAACGATGGCTGTGACCATGATCATCGGCAACTCGATGAATTTCAGCTGGTCACTGCTGGCCCCGGGAAACACCATCTCGGCCATGCTTGCCAACCAGTTCGGCGAGGCCGATGGCATTCAGGTCTCAGCCCTTCTCTATGCAGCTCTGATCCTGATGCTGATGACCTTTGCCGTGAACATCCTTGCCCAGTGGATCGTTCGCAGATTCAGCCTGAGCTACAACTGAGCAGCCCGCCATGACCCTCACCACAGCCACCCTTCCATCTCGCTCACTGCGCTTCAACCCGGGGCTGAAGCGCAACCGAACCGACAGACTCTTCACCGCGATCGCCGCGCTGTTCAGCCTGATCGCGGTGCTCCCGCTCGTGCTGGTGCTGATCTATGTGCTGATCCAGGGGGGCAAGCTGATCAGCATCAGCCTGTTCACCCAACTGCCACCGGCCGCGGGCCTTGAAGGAGGGGGAATCGCCAACGCCATCATCGGCACCTTTGTGGTCACCTTCGTGGGGTCGATGATCGCCATACCGGTGGGCGTGGGTGGAGGGATCTACCTGGCGGAGTATGCCCGCAGCGGCTGGTTCTCCCAGTTCATCCGGCTCGGCAACGACATCCTGGCCGGAGTCCCCTCGATCATCTGCGGGGTCTTCGTCTACAGCGCCATCGTGGCCACCCGTCTGTTCTTCGGCCAGTCGTACTCCGCCATGGCCGGTGGCATCGCCCTGGCGGTGTTGATGCTGCCGACGGTAATCAAAACCACCGACGAGGCGCTCAAGCTGGTGCCCCAGGAGCTCAGCTGGGGGGCCATCGGCGTCGGTGCCTCGAAATTCGTGACGATCACACGGATCACGCTACCCAGCGCCTTCACCCCGATCGCCACCGGCGTGGTGCTGGCCATCGCCCGAGCCGCCGGCGAAACGGCTCCCCTGATCTTCACCGCCCTCTTCTCACCCTTCTGGCCCGAGGGGTTGTTCAACCCGATCGCCTCGATGTCGGTGTTGATCTTCAACTTCGCAATCATGCCCTACGAAGCCCAGAACGCCCTGGCCTGGGCCGCCTCCTTCGTGCTGGTGATCCTGATTCTTGGCGCCAATCTCCTGGCCCGCTGGATACGACGGTTCACCTCCAGCTAGCCCCAGGCGCGGATACCACCCATCCCTTCCCAACCCTGCCATGACCAGCACCCTCAACCAACCGAGCACCAGCGGCACCCTTCCCAGCTGCCTCAGCCTGGAGAATGTGACCATCAGCTATGGAAGCTTCGAGGCCGTGCGCGATGTCTACATGGACATCCCCCGCAACAGGGTCACCGCCTTCATCGGCCCGTCCGGTTGCGGTAAATCGACGGTGCTGCGGGCTCTCAACCGCATGAACGATCTGATCGAGGGCTGCAGCCTGCGCGGACGGGTGGTGTTCGACGGTCAGGACATCTACGCCCGTGAAGTGGACCCTGTGGAGGTGCGCCGCCGCATCGGCATGGTGTTCCAGAAACCCAACCCCTTCCCCAAGAGCATCTACGAAAACATTGCCTTCGGAGCCCGGATCAATGGCTTCAAGGGAGACATGGATGAATTGGTGGAGCGCTCCCTGCGCAAGGCCGCCATCTGGGACGAAACTAAGGACAAGCTCAAGGAGAGCGGCAACGCCCTCTCCGGAGGCCAGCAGCAGAGGCTCTGCATCGCCCGGGCCATCGCCGTGGAGCCTGAGGTGATCCTGATGGATGAACCCTGCTCGGCCCTCGACCCGATCTCCACCCTCAAGATCGAGGAGATGATGCATGAACTCAAGAAGAGCTTCACCATCGTGATCGTCACCCACAACATGCAGCAGGCGGTACGGGTGTCGGACTACACATCCTTCTTCAATGCCGAAGCCGTGGAAGGCGGCAGCGGCAAGGTGGGCTACCTGGTGGAATTCAACGACACCGAGCGCATCTTCAACGCCCCGGTGCAACAAGCCACCCAGGATTACGTCACCGGCCGCTTCGGCTGAGGAGCTGGGCAGCGATGGCTCTTTCGGCCCTCATCACCCGTTGCTGCGGTGCTGTCACCTGTGCCGACGGGCTCCCCCCACCAGCAGGCCAAACCATCAAGAAAAAAGCCGGCTGTTGAAGCCGGCTCGTTGGTTGGAAGCGGAGAGGGAGGGATTCGAACCCTCGATAGAGTTGCCCCTATACAGCATTTCCAGTGCTGCGCCTTCGACCACTCGGCCACCTCTCCAGGGGCTGTCATGGGGCAGGTGGCAATGTAGCAGTCAGCCCAGAGGGTCCTACCCCGTCCAATGACACGAAGCTTCCCAATCACGGTGCACTGGCGTCAGGAACATCGGGTGATCCGATTGGAGGTCTCCGAAGGGGAGTACATCCTGCGCAGCTTCGAGGCCCAGGGGGAACCCCTGCCCTTCAGCTGTCGCAATGGCTGCTGCACCACCTGCGCCGTGCGCGTGATCTCAGGCGACATCGATCAGCAGGAAGCTCTGGGGCTCTCCCAGGAGCTGCGGCGGCGGGGCTATGGCCTCCTCTGCGTGGCCAGGGCCACCGGACCGCTGGAGGTGGAGACCCAGGACGAGGACGAGGTGTATGAGCTGCAGTTCGGCCGCTACTTCGGCCGCGGAAAGGTGAAGCCTGGCCTCCCGCTTGACGAGGAATGATGAAGCCAGCCCAACACTGCCGTTTCCCAAGCCCGTGAGCAGCCTCTCCGAGCAGGCCCTGATCGAGTCAGCCCTGAACAGCGCCGAGCTCGAGCGCCTCGCCGCCGTGGCCAGGGACGCCGCCACGGCCGGCGCGCGGGTGCTCGCCCATCACTTCGGCCAGCTGGAGCAGATCCGCGAGAAGGGACGCGCCGGTGATCTGGTCACGGAGGCCGATCTGGCAGCGGAGCAGGCGGTGCTGGCGGTGCTTGAGGCCCACACCCCGGAGCTGGGGGTGCTGGCGGAGGAAAGTGGACGTCGCAACACCGGATCGGATCTGGAGTGGTGCGTGGATCCCCTCGATGGCACCACCAACTACGCCCACGGTTATCCCTTCTTCGCCACATCGATCGGGCTCACCTGGCGGGGCATTCCCCTGCTGGGGGCCATCAGCGTTCCGGCCCTCGACGAACTCTTCTGGGCTGCTCCCGGGCTGGGGGCCTGGTGCAACGACCGCCCCTTGCGGGTGAGCGGCTGCCGCGACCTGGCCGCGTCCCTGCTGGTGACGGGATTCGCCTACGACCGCCAGAGCCAGCCCGACACCAATTACACCGAGTTCTGCTGGTTCACCCACCGCAGCCGCGGTGTGCGCCGCGGCGGTGCGGCTGCGGTGGATCTGGCCTTCGTGGCCGCCGGCAGGCTCGACGGCTACTGGGAGCGGGGCCTCTCCCCCTGGGATCTGGCCGCGGGTGTGGTGCTCGTTGAGCAGGCGGGCGGGGTGGTCAGCCGATACGACGGCAGCACCGCTGACCTGGCTGAAGGTCGGCTGATCGCCTGCACGCCTGGAGTTCAGGCAGCCCTGATCGATGGGCTCGCCCACTGCAGGCCCCTGCCCGGCCACCTGTACGGAGCCCCGGAGCTCGACCCCTGAACCCCCGGCCAGCCCGTCCGGCCCCCGTACGGCCAGTCCATAGGATCCAGGATCTCCCTTCCACAAGCCGCTCTGCGCCCATGGCCCTGCAACCCGCCGCCGGCGCCAGGGATCTGCACCCGCGCCAGGTGGACCGCAACCGCCAGCTCTGCCAGCGCCTGGCGGCGGTGTACCGGCTGTGGGGCTACCGGGAGGTGGCGCCGCCGATGGTGGAGCGCCTCGACACCCTCGAAGCCGGTGGCGGCATCGCCGAGCGCGACGTGGCCCGGCTGATCGCCGAGGAGCCCCTCGGGCTTCGACCGGAATTGACGGCCTCGATCGCCCGGGCCGCCTGCACGCGCCTGGCTGATCGGCCCCGTCCGCTGCGGCTGTGGGCCGAGGGCAGCACCTTCCGCACCTTCACCGGTGATGGCGGCGGCCAGCGTCTGAGCGAGCGTCTCCAAAGCGGCGTCGAGCTGCTGGGGGTCCGCTCCGCCGCCGCGGACGCCGAACT
This sequence comes from Synechococcus sp. CS-205, assembly GCF_025128255.1. Taxonomy (NCBI): domain Bacteria; kingdom Bacillati; phylum Cyanobacteriota; class Cyanophyceae; order Synechococcales; family Synechococcaceae; genus Synechococcus; species Synechococcus sp. CS-205. Next base: position 128,440 of record NZ_JAHLZB010000024.1, on the reverse strand, counting down.
GATGGCCCTGCTGCTCGCCTGCAGCGAAACCCTCGGCCTCCAGGCCAGCCATCAACCCAGGTTGCTGGTGGGCCACCACGGCGTTCTCTCCGCCCTGCTCGAGGACCTGCCGGCCGCCCATCGCCCCAGGGCGCGCCAGGCCCTCTCGGGGTTCGATCCCCTGGCGATCGCCCGTCTGCCCCTGCCCCAGGCCCAGATCGATCGGCTGCAGGCGCTGCTGCGCCTGCGCGGAGAGCCGACGGTGGTGCTCCCCCAGCTGCGACGCCATCTGGGGGAGAGCCCCCTGATCGACGAGCTGGCTGGCTCCCTGGAGATCGTGGCCCCCACGGCCGCACGGCTGGGCATCAGCCTGCAGCTCGATCCCAGTTTCCAGCCCCATTTCGACCTCTACGACGGCATCGTGCTCAAGCTGGTCTGCCTGGGAGCCGAGGCACCGGTGGAGATCGCCAGCGGCGGCCGCTACGACGCCCTGGTGGGTCGTTTCGGAGCAGAGGCGGCCGAGGCGGCCGGGGTGGGCTTCGGCTTCTCGATCGAGGACATCCGGGATCTGCTGCTCAGGCCCGGCAGCCGCGATCCGGCCGGCCGGCCGGTGCTGGTGGCCTACGGCAACCACTCCAGCCTGGCCAGGGCCCTGGAGTGCCTCGCCCGCCTGCACGAGAAGGGCCAGAGCGCAGAACTGCTCCCCGATGCCTGTCCCAGCCGGGACCAGGCCGAAGCGGCCGCCCAGCGCCGGGGGTGCTCGGCCCTGGAGTGGCTCCCCTGAACTGCCTGGTCAGGTTCTGCCGGCAGCGCCCTGACGCGGCAAATTTCTAGGATCGTCACCCGCAGCTTCCAGCAGCCATGGCCCACAGCATCGTCACCGACATCTGTGAGGGGGTGGCGGATTGCGTGGATGCCTGCCCGGTGGCCTGCATCCACCCGGGCCAGGGTGCCAATGCCAAGGGCACATCCTTTTACTGGATCGATTTCGACACCTGCATCGACTGCGGCATCTGCCTGCAGGTGTGTCCGGTGAGCGGCGCGATTCTGCCTGAGGAGAAGCCAGGATTGCAGAAGGGCGGCTTCCAGTAGGTTTCAGCCGCCGAAATTGTTCCGATGGCCTGGATTGGCCGCTTCCGGCCTCACCCCGGCCCAGCAGGCTGCCGAGCTCAGACCCCCAGGGGCAACGGCAGCCCGGGGAAACTTTGAGGCTTCGCCGTGAACTGGGCAAGGTCTGAGCAGACTCTGGGCCGGGAAACCCCCACACCGAGAAAAAACTGGTGCAGCCGTCCCCCCAGCACCATCGCCATCGCCATCGTCGCCCTGGTGCCCGGCGACCAGCGGCCAGACCGACGTTGACAGCGAACCCGGATCGAGCTAGTACACCTGTACTTGCCACAGGTGTCGATGGCCGTCGCTTCCCCCTATGCCGTCTTTCGCGCCGCGGATGAGCCCTGGCTCACCGAGGCGCCGCCGCGCAGACCCAACCCACGCCGCCACACCACCAGGGCCACCAAAGCCGCCAGGATTGCCAAAGCCGCCCTGCAGCCGCCCCCCTGGGAAAGGCTGATCCAGGGGGAGCTGTTTGCCGGAGGCCTCCTGCCCTAGTGGGGGGGGGGCGGTTTCCTGCCCATGGCGCCCCCTTGGCGGGACCCCCTGCCGGGATCGATCCTGAACGGCACGACGTTGCCAGTGGGACTGTGCTTCAAGCCGAACAGGGCCAGATCCAGATCCATACAGAAAATATCTTCCCGATCATCAAGAAGGCCGTCTACAGCGGCCATGAGGTGTTCCTGCGGGAACTGGTGAGCAACGGGGTGGATGCCATCAGCAAGCGCCGCATGGCCGCCATGGCCGGCGACTGCAGCGAGGGCGACGAGGGCAGGATCCAGATCCGCATCGACCGCGAGGCCAAGACCCTCACCATCTCCGACAACGGCATCGGCATGAGCGCCGAGGAGGTGAAGCGTTACATCAACCAGGTGGCTTTCTCCAGCGCCGAAGACTTTCTCGAGAAGTACAAGCGCGAAGACGAGGCGATCATCGGCCATTTCGGCCTTGGGTTCTACTCCAGCTTCATGGTGGCCAGCCAGGTGGAACTGGTGACCCTCAGTGCCCGCGAAGGGTCCGAGGCCGTGCGCTGGAGCTGCGATGGCTCCCCCAACTTCAGCCTCGAGGCCGCCGAGCGCAGCGAACCCGGCACCGACGTGATCCTGCACCTGATGGAGGAGGAGCTCGAGTACATCGAGCCCGCCCGCCTACGCACCTTGATCACCACCTACTGCGACTTCATGCCCGTTGAGGTGCAGCTGGAGGGCGAAACCGTGAACAAACGGGAGGCGCCCTGGCGCAAGAGTGCCCGCGACCTCAGCGACGACGACTACATCCAGCTCTATCGCTACTTCTACCCCTTCCAGGGTGACCCCCTGCTCTGGGTGCACCTCAACACCGATTACCCCTACACCCTGCAGGGCATCCTCTACTTCCCGAAGATCACCGGCCGGGCCGACTGGGAGAAAGGCGAGATCCGCCTTTACTGCAATCAGGTCTTCGTGAGCGACTCGATCAAGGAGGTGGTGCCCCGCTACCTGCTGCCCCTGCGCGGCGTGATCGACTCCCCCGACATCCCCCTGAACGTGAGCCGCAGTGCCCTGCAGACGGACCGCAGGGTGCGCTCGATCGGTGGCTTCGTGGCCAAGAAGGTGGGCGACCGGCTCAAGGAACTGCACCGCGATGAGCCAGCCCGTTATGCCGAGATCTGGGAAGGGATCGCTCCCTTCATCAAGATCGGCGCCATAGAGGATGAGAAGTTCGCCGATCAGGTGGCCGAGCTGATCCTGTTCGGCACCACCGCGGACGCAGGGGAACCCGACCCGATCGCCGTCGGCGAGAAGGCCTACACCACCCTCTCCGGCTACCGCAGCCGCCTGAGCAGCACGGAGGAGCAGCGCATCCTTTACTGCACCGATGAAGCCGCCCAGGCCGGGCCGCTGGCCCTCTGGCAGGGGCAGGGGGCCGAGGTGCTTCTGGCCGACACCCTGATCGATGCCCAGTTCATCCCCTGGCTGGAGGACCGCCACGGGGAGCTGAAATTCCAGCGGGTGGACGCGGAACTCGATGCCAGCATCCAGGAGCAGGACAGCAGCTTGAGTGATGCTGACGGCACCGACAGCTCCGAGAAGTTACGGGAGCTGTTCAGGGGTGCCCTGGCCAACGAGAAGGTGACCATCCAGGTCCAGGCGCTCAAGGGGGAGAACACGCCGGCGGCCCTGATCCTGCTGCCGGAGCAGATGCGCCGCCTCAACGACATCGGCGCCCTGATGGAGCAGCGCCTGCCCGGACTGCCTGACCACCATGTGCTGGTGGTCAACCGCCGTCACCCCCTGGTGGCTGGCCTGCAGAAACTCTCCAGTGGCGCCGTTCTCACGGGTGTGGGCACAAGCTCCCCCAGCCAGCAGCTGGCCGAGGAGATCAGCTGCCACATCTATGAACTGGCCCGCCTGGCGGTGGGGGGCCTGGAGCCGAACCAACTGGCCGGTTTCCAGCAGCGCAGCGCCGACCTGATGGGCCGGCTGATGGAGAAGGGCCTCGGCTGAATGCGCTGGGTGGGGGCCACGCCCACTTTGTTAAGATGATTTCTTGGCAACATTCCGGACTTCTGGTGGTTGCCTGTTCCCTGCGTATCGGCTGGATTCATGTCCCGGGTTTGTCAGCTCACCGGCAAGCGCGCCAACAACGGCATGGCTGTCAGCCATTCCCACGTGCGCACCAAGAAACTTCAACAGGTCAACCTGCAGGAACGCCGTCTCTGGTGGGCTGAAGGCAACCGTTGGGTGAAGCTGCGGGTCGCTACCCGCACCCTGCGCACCATCCAGAAAAAAGGCCTTGGCGCCTACGCCCGCGAACTGGGCATCAACCTGGCCAAACTCTGAGCTCCCTCCGAGTCTGCGCCCAGTGAACCGTCGCCAACTCCTGGAAGGTGCGATCGTTCACGCCCGCGCGGCCATGGCCCTCTCCGGCCTTGGAGCTGCTCTGCTCTCCTGGCCGCTCAAGGCCCGGGCCCTTGGCGGCACTCTCCCCTCTCTCGGTGAGCCGGCGCCCGAGTTCCGTCTGCCCGGTTTCGGCCCCGGACTGGATCGCTCAGGCAGCCTCGGGCTCAGCGACCTGCATGGTCGCTGGCTTGTCCTCTATTTCTATCCCAAGGATTTCACCGGGGGTTGCACCCTGGAGGCGCGAGGCTTCCAGCGGGATCTTGAAGAGTTCCAGGAGCTCCACTGTGAGGTCGTGGGCATCAGCGCCGATGATCTCGAGGCCCATGCCTCCTTCTGCGACAGCGAAGGACTGGTGTTCCCCCTGCTCTCTGATCCCGGCGGGGTCGTGAGCCGGCGCTACGGATCCTGGATCGCCCCCTTTTCCCAGCGGCACACCTTCCTGATCGACCCTGAAGGAGTGCTGAGGGCCCGCTGGGTGGCCGTTCGCCCCCTTGGCCACAGCCGAGAGGTGCTTGATCAACTGATCAGCCTTCAGCTCTGAGCGCCCCAAGGCTCCAGAAGCCGGACATCCCGTGAATGCCTGGAGCAGGTTTCCACTTCCCGGCAGCATTGTTCACTTTGGGCAGTCTCTGCGCTGAACAAAGCTCAGCGGCCCAGCCAGCGGCCCAGCAGATCACCATGCACAGCGCTGGCCCGTCGCAACCGCTCCACCACCAGCGGCTGGGGCGGCTGATCCAGCTGCAGCCTCCAGATCTCGGCCAGCCCGTGCCACTGCTCGAGGGCCCCGTGGGTCTTGGACTGATCCAGTTCGAGACAGGGGCAGGCCAGGGCTGTGGCGGCAGCGCTCACCTTCGGGTCGTAGCTGAGCGCCACCAGGGGGGCACCGGCAAGAGCCGCCACGATCAGCCCATGCAGCCGCATCGAGAGCACCAGGCCGGCCTGGCTGAAGATGGCCATCGCCTCCCCGGGAGTGGCCACCTGCACTTCCCGGCTGCGCAAGGCCAGCCGCTGGGGCAGCAGAGCCTGGCTCGCAAGCTGGGCGAGCAACCCACGGTCCTGATCGCGGTGAAAGGGAAGCCAGATCACCTCCCGATCCGCCGCCGCCGCCACGGCGTCCAGGGCTTCAAGCAGTGGCTTCCATTCTTCGCCCTGGAGCAGTGATGTGGGCCTCCAGCAGAGCACCAGCGGACCCTGGCGGCCGTGCCAGGGCTGCGGTGTCAGCGACCAGACGGGATCACTGCCCAGCAGGCCCCCATGTCCCCAGGCGGCGGCGAGAGCGGCTGACTGGGGATCACGCCAGCTGCTGGCCTGCACCAGAGCCAGCAATCGCCGCACCAGCAGGCGGCTGCGCCGACGCCGCAGGGGGCCGAGCCCCTGGCCCCAGAGCAGCACCGGCTTGTCCTGAAGCCGCGCCGAAACGATCAGAGCGGCGTAGTACAGAAGGCTGCGGAAGCTTGTGGCGTCCTGAAGCAGGCTGCCGCCTCCGAGGACGAGGGCATCACAGCTGCCCAGGGCTCGCCGCACCGCCTTGAACTCGCGCCTGGGGCAGGTGCGCACCCCCAGGCGCTGCTCCACTTCACCCTGATCGAACGCGGTGACGATGGGCTCACACCCCTCGGGCAACTGAGCCAGCAAGGCAGCGAGCAGGGCATCATCTCCCAGGTTGTGCTCGCCGTAGTACCCGCAGAGCAGCGGATGAACCCCCTTATGGGCTGGCTCCACCAGACACCCGCTGCGATCTCCAGAGACGTTAGGGGAGCAGCCCGTGGCGGCAGGCGCTGGCACGAACTCACCGAGAACGTGGCCAAGCCGGTTACTTGCTGTTACAATTTGCGCAACATTGCTTCACAAGTGATGACCACCTCCGATTCCCGCTTCGGCTTTGTCTCCTTCGCAGAAACCTGGAATGGCCGTCTGGCCATGCTCGGCTTCGTGATCGGCCTTGCCACCGAACTGCTCACCGGCCAGGGCATCCTCAGCCAGATCGGCCTGGGCTGAACCAGCCAACCTGAATTTCATCCGCCCTGTCCGTCTTGCGGGCAGGGTTTTTTGTTGGATCTGCTCCCCTGAGCCTTTGGCCTGGCCAGCACCTGGCCGCAGGTCAGCCTCGGAAGTCCGTAAATTACGCCTCCACGTGGGTGCCGGGCGCCATGCATGCCCTTTCACTTCCCACCTGGTGGATCCACGTGGCCTCGGTGCTGGAGTGGATGCTGGCGATGGCCGCCGTGATCCATTGGGGAGAGCGCCGCGGAGAAGCGGAATGGCGCTGGCTTGCCCTGGCCATGCTGCCGGCCCTGGTGAGTGCAATGGCGGCCTGCACCTGGCATCTGTTCGACAACCCCCTGGAGCTTCAGGGTCTGGTGGTCTTCCAGGCCGGCACCACCCTGCTGGGGAACGTGGCCCTGGCCGCGGCGGCCTGGAGGCTGCTTCCTGAGGGGAGCCGGCCATGAGCCCGTTGTTGTTCGGCAGCAGCGGAGGGTCCTCCCTGGGCTGGCTGGCGTCCCTGGCATCGGTGGACCCTGGTCCCCTGTTCGTGCTCTCCCTGCTGCCCTATCTGGCCTTCCTGCGCTGGGCCCGACGCAGCGATCGCTTCCCTCCAATGGCCCTGCGGGGCTTCCAGTTCACGCTGGTGTTCGTGGCGGTCACCATCGTTGCCGCAGTGGTGGCGGAGCAACGCTTCGGCCAGCAGCTGGCCGATGTCGATCTTCTGCACGGGAGCGCCGAGTCCTTCCTGACCGTGGCCAACCTACTGGTGCTCTGGGGGTTCAGCCGCACAGCCGAGCCGTCATCCGGGCCTGAGCAGTGAACAAGTCTTAAGCGTCGGTGAACACCCAGCGGTTCCCCCAGAGGATGGGGCGTCAGTTTTTGATCGACCATGATCGCTCCTCTTCTCGCCATGGCGCCCGCCTCGCTGACCTGGTCGCCGAAGGTGGCGTTGGTGATGATCGTGTGCAACGTGATCGCCATCGGCATCGGCAAGGCCACCATCAAGTACCCCTCCGAAGGTGCTCAACTGCCCAACGCCCAGTTCTTCGGCGGCCTGAGCCACGCCTCGCTGCTGGCCACCACCAGCCTGGGTCACATCTTCGGCATCGGTGCCATTCAGGGTCTGGCCTCACGCGGCGTGCTCTGAGCACAGGCAGCCATAGTCTCACTCAGTCAGAGAGTGTTCGAGGGCGGGGCATGACCCGCCCTTTTTGCTGAGCCTCAGATCATCTCATCGAGTGTCTTGAGGCTGTGGTTCAGACCACCACCGGCTGACGGCGGACGCCGAGGGCAAAGCGCTGAAGGATGCGATCGGCCATCTGGGGCGGCGTGAGGCCCAGGGCCTTCTTGCTTTGCGCGGGGCTGGCGTGGTCCACCAACTGATCGGGGATGCCGATCCGGAACACGGGAACCATCACCTCGTGGTCGTTGAAGCATTCCACCACCGCCGCGCCGAATCCCCCGGGGAGTGCACCTTCTTCCATGGTCACCACCCGGCCGATGCGGCGGGCCAGGGGCAGAATCAGGCTTTCATCCAGGGGGCGCAGGAACCGGGCGTTGACCACAGCGGCCCGGATGCCCTGCTCCTGCAGCAGACCGGCGGTGGCCATCGCCGGTGCCACCATCGCGCCATAGGCCACGATCAGCAGATCATCGCCATCGGCCAGCTGCTCGCCGCGGCCGATCTGAAGGGGCTCCCAGCCTTCTTCCATCAGGGGCACCCCCTCCCCTTCGCCCCGTGGGATGCGAATGGCACAGGGCCCGTCATGGCCGATCGAGGTGACGAGCATGCGCTGCAGCTCGGCCTCATCCTTGGGGGCCATCACCGTGAAATTCGGCACGGCCCGCAGATAACTGATGTCGTACTGGCCCTGGTGGGTGGGCCCATCGGCACCCACGATGCCGGCCCGATCCAGCACGAAGGTCACGGGCAGTTTCTGGATGCCCACGTCGTGGATCAGCTGGTCGTAGGCACGCTGGAGGAAGGTGCTGTAGATGGCCACCACGGGCTTGAGCCCGGCCGTGGCCATGCCGGCCGCCATGGTGACCGCATGCTGCTCGGCGATGCCGACGTCGAAATACTGCTTGGGCAGAGCTTTCTCAAGCAGATCGAGGCCAGTTCCGGTGGCCATGGCCGCGGTGATCCCCACCACGGTGGGATCCTGTTCACAGATCCGCACCAGGGTCTGCCCGAACACCTTGCTGTAGCTGGGGGGTTTCGGCTTGCTGGAGGGAAAGGCCTTGCCGGTCTTGAGGTCGAAGGCCGACTGGGCGTGGTAGGCCACCTGATCGGCCTCGGCATAGGGGTAACCCTTGCCCTTGGTGGTGGCCACATGCACCAGCACCGGACCCTCGCAGCGGTGGGCGGCGGTGAAGGTGCGCACCATCTCGGCAATGTCGTGGCCGTCGATCGGGCCCATGTAGGTGAAGCCCAGCTCCTCGAACACCGCGCCCACCTTGGGCACCGCCAGCCGGCGCATGCTCTCCTTGAGCCGCTCCAGCTCGGGCGGCAGCTCGCCATGCATGAAAGGGAGGTGCTTGAAGGCCTCCTCAGCGCTGCCGGAGAGGAACTGCAGCGGCGGGCTCAGCCGCATGCGGTTGAGATAGGTGGAGAGGGCTCCCACCGGCGGCGAGATCGACATGTCGTTGTCGTTCAGCACCACCAGCAGCGGAGTCCGGGGCAGGTGCCCGGCGTGGTTGATCGCCTCGAGGGCCATGCCACCGGTGAGGGCACCGTCGCCGATCACCGCCACGCACTTGAACTCCTCGCCACGGCGGTCGCGGGCCAGGGCCATGCCCAGGGCCGCCGAGATGCTGGTGGAGGCGTGGCCTGCACCGAAGTGGTCGAAGCGGCACTCGCTGCGCTTGAGATAACCGGCCACACCGCCCTGCTGGCGGAGGGTATGGAACTGGTGATAACGCCCGGTGATCAGCTTGTGGGGATAGGCCTGGTGACCCACGTCCCACACCACCCGGTCCAGCTCCAGGTCGAGGGTCTGGTAGAGGGCCAGGGTGAGTTCCACCACGCCCAGGCCAGGGCCGAGGTGGCCTCCGCTGGTGGACACCACCTCCAGATGCTTCTCACGAATCTGACGAGCGATGGCTTCAAGCTCGCCGATGCTGAGGCCATGCAACTGGTTGGGATGGCTCAGCTCGCTGAGATGCATACCCTGATCAGATCTGAGAATTCAATCTAGGTCCTGCCTCCAAAGGAGTGGGGGCAACAGTCACCATTCCTGAAGCCGACCCTCCAGAGGCCCGGCACACTGGGGAGATGGACGACACAGTGCAGCGCATCCTGCGGGCCCGGGTCTACGACGTGGCGATCGAGTCGCCGCTGGATCCGGCCCCAAACCTCTCGCGGCGGCTGGACAACACCGTGCTGCTCAAGCGTGAGGACCTCCAGCCGGTCTTCTCCTTCAAGCTGCGCGGCGCCTACAACCGCATGGCCCAGCTCAGGGCCGACGAACTGCAGCGGGGGGTGATCGCCGCCAGCGCCGGCAACCATGCCCAGGGGGTGGCTCTGGCGGCCGATCGGCTGGGCTGTCACGCGGTGATCGTGATGCCGCTCACCACCCCCGCCATGAAAGTGCGGGCCGTGGCCGCCCGCGGGGCCGAGGTGGTGCTGCACGGAGACACCTACGACGAGGCCTGCCAGCAGGCCAGGGTCCTGGAGCAGGAGCGGGGCCTCACCTTCATCCATCCCTTCGACGATCCGGAGGTGATCGCCGGCCAGGGCACCGTGGGCCTGGAGATCCTGCGCCAGTGCTCGGCTCCACCCGATGCGATCTATGTGGCTGTGGGCGGCGGTGGCCTGATCGCCGGCATCGCCGCCTTCATCAAGAACGTCTGGCCCGAGGTGGAGGTGATCGGCGTCGAGCCGGTGGATGCCGATGCCATGACCCGCTCCCTGGCGGCGGGCCGGCGGGTGAGCCTGGAGCAGGTGGGGCTGTTCGCCGATGGGGTGGCGGTGCGCCAGGTGGGAGTGCACACCTTTGAACTGGCCCGGCGCTATGTGGACGCCATGGTCACGGTGGACACCGATGAAATCTGCGCGGCGATCAAGGACGTGTTCGAGGACACGCGCTCGATCCTCGAGCCGGCAGGGGCCCTGGCGGTGGCCGGCATGAAGGCCGACGTGCAGCGGCGCGGACTGAAGCGACGCACCCTGGTGGCCGTGGCCTGCGGCGCCAACATGAACTTCGACCGGCTGCGCTTCGTGGCCGAGCGGGCGGAGCTGGGGGAAGAGCGTGAAGCCATGCTGGCGGTGGAGATTCCCGAGCGACCCGGCAGCCTGCGTCAGCTCTGTGAGCTGCTGGGCTCCCGAAGCCTGACCGAGTTCAGCTACCGCATGGCGGACCACCGCCTGGCTCACATTTTCCTGGGCGTTCAGATCGACGGGCGCCGGGACACCGAGGCTCTGATCAGCCAGCTCAGCGAAGGTGGCTTCCCCTGCCTCGACCTCAGCGATAACGAACTGGCCAAGCTGCACCTGCGTCACATGGTGGGCGGGCGCCTGCCTGAGGCGGCCTGCCGCGCCGGGGCTGCCCTGCCTCGGGAACTGCTCTATCGCTTCGAGTTTCCCGAACGGCCTGGCGCCCTGATGGCCTTCGTCAACGCCCTGCACGCCAACTGGTCGATCAGCATCTTCCATTACCGAAACCAGGGGGCCGACGTGGGCCGCATCGTGGTGGGGGTTCAGGTGGAGGAGCGGGATTCCGAGGAGTGGGACCGCTTCCTCTCCGGCCTGGGCTACCGCCACTGGGACGAGACCGGCAACCCGGCCTATCGGCTGTTCCTCGGCCCCGCCAGCCAGCCGGTGCCGGCCCTGGCCTGAGGCTCCCCCTGGTCAGCTGCGGTACCGTGCGCCCAACGATGGGCGGCTGCGAGCATGTCCAGCGAATCCCTGTCTCTGCCGGCCCGGCTGGAGGCCATCCTTTACCTCAAAGGCCGCCCGCTCAGCCTGGGCGAGCTGGCCGAGATCGCCTCGGCCGGACTGAGCGATCCGATCGAGCGGGGCGAGGTGGAGCTGGCCCTGATCACCCTGATGGCCGACTATGCCCACCGGGACACGGCCCTGGAAATCCGCCAGGACAGTCAGCGCTTCAGCCTTCAGCTGCGCGACAGCCATGCCGATCTGGTCCAGACGCTGCTGCCGGTGGACCTCTCCACCGCCACCCTGCGCACCCTGGCCACCGTGGCCCTCAAGCGGCGCATCCTTCAGTCGGATCTGGTGGAGCTGCGCGGATCGGGCGCCTACGACCACATCAAGGAGCTGCTGGCCCAGGACTTCATCGAGCGGCGGCGACAGAGCGACGGCCGGTCCTTCTGGATCAGCCTCAGCGACAAGTTCCACCGCACCTTCGCCGTCACCCAGCTGCAGGAGACCCCTCCAGCCATCCAGGACAGGACAGGGGGGAACGAAGCTGCATAGAGTCGGATGAAGTCACTTCAGGCCTTGTCCATGTCGATCCTGAGCCAGATCCTGGCCGTGCTGGCGCAGACCCTCAGCATCTACAGCCTCGTGCTGCTGGTCAGGGTGCTGCTGAGCTGGTTCCCCAACCTCGACTGGAGCAACCCTGTCCTGAGCACGGTGAGCTCGATCACCGACCCTTACCTCAACGCCTTTCGCGGCCTGATTCCGCCCCTGGGAGGTCTTGATCTCTCGGCGATCATCGCCTTCATCACCCTCAGCCTCGTGCAGGGGCTGCTGGGCAACCTCAGCGGGTCCCTGATGGGTGGTTTCGGCTACTGAGCAGGCCTCCTGGGGCCGCTCAGCCCGGATCGAGCAGGGCCTGCTCCAGCGGCAGCAGCTCATCGCCTGAGCCGGCACGCACCCGCACCGGGGCGTTGAATCCCCTGGCCTTGGCATGGCTGACCCTGAGGGGACCGGGGGTACCGGCCGGCACCGCCAGGCGCAGGGCGAAGCTGGAGTTCCCCGGGGGGACATCGCCGAGGGAGCCAACCCGGGTGCGGTTCTGAAGCACCGGCTCACCGCTGCGGTCACTGATCACGGCGAACAGATCCGCGTCGATCACCGGCTGGGAGCGCGGGTTGCTGACCGTGCCGCGCAGGGCATAGCAACGGGCCCCACTCGGACGTTTCAGCTCAGGCTGGGCTCCGGGATCATCCGCCGGACAGGGCTCCAGGCGGACTTCGCTCACGGCCAGATCCAGCGCCCAGGCTGGTGCCGCCGGGGCCATCAGCAGCAGCAGGGCCAGCGCCAGGGCCAGCACCTTGGGCAGGCTCCTGACCTGGCCGCCTGAAGCGGGCCTGGAAGAAGGTGATCTCAAGGGATTCTTCGCGAGGGGCATCCGTCGGGCCAGGCGAGGGGGATCTGAAGAGGATGGCTTCAAGGCAGGCCCTCAGCGGTGATCGCCGCTGCCTCCGAGAGTGTTGCGTTCGGCCCGGGCGGCCAGCTTGGCCAGGTTGCCCCGGGCAACGGCTTCCAGATCAAGCCCCAGTTCACTGGCCAGCTGGGCGACGTACCAGAGAACATCACCCAGTTCGAGGGCCAGATCCTCCACCAGCGGCGGCTCGAACACACCTCCTCGATCGCGCAGCACCTTCTTGACCTTGTCGGCCACTTCACCGGCCTCACCGCAGAGGCCAAGGGTGGGATAGATGGGATTGGAGCCCACCTGGGGGTATCGGGCCGTGGTGCGTGCCTGGCGCTGGTACTGGTTCAGATCCATGGGTTCGGCACCATCGGTGGCAGGAGCGGGGCGGGACCGGATGGTAGTTTCCGCCTGAACCTTCGGCCTTTCCGATGGCGCAGCCCGATCTGTCGCGTCGCACCAAGATCGTGGCCACCATCGGTCCAGCCACGGAGTCCCCCCAGCGACTGCGGGACCTGATCCAGGCCGGCGCCACCACGTTTCGGCTCAATTTTTCCCACGGGGACCATTCCGAACATGCCGCACGGATCGCCACGATCCGTCAGGTGGCCCATGAGCTGGGCATCCATGTGGGCATCCTCCAGGATCTGCAGGGTCCCAAGATCCGCCTGGGCCGCTTCGAAGGCGGTCCGATCACCCTGGCCAACGGCGATCCCTTCGCCCTCACCTCCCGGCCGGTGAGCTGCAACCAGAGCATCGCCACGATCACCTACGACCGCCTGGCCGATGAGGTCACAGCCGGCAGCCGCATCCTGCTCGACGACGGCCGCGTCGAGATGGTGGTCCGCTCGGTGGACATTCCCGAGCGGACCCTGCACTGCACCGTTGTGGTGGGCGGGGTGCTCTCCAATAACAAGGGGGTGAATTTCCCTGACGCGCAGCTCTCGATCCGGGCCCTCACCACCAAGGATCGGGAGGACCTCAGCTTCGGCCTGCAGCAGGGGGTCGACTGGGTGGCCCTCAGTTTCGTGCGCAACCCCTCCGACATGCAGGAGATCCGCGAGCTGATCAGCAGCCAGGGGCACAGCACACCTGTGATCGCCAAGATCGAGAAGTTCGAGGCGATCGACCAGATCGATGCGATCCTGCCGCTCTGCGACGGCGTGATGGTGGCCCGGGGCGACCTGGGGGTGGAGATGCCCGCCGAGGAGGTGCCCTTGCTCCAGAAGGAGCTGATCCGCAAGGCCAACACCCTGGGGATCCCGATCATCACCGCCACCCAGATGCTTGACAGCATGGCCAGCTGCCCGCGCCCCACCCGGGCCGAGGTGAGTGATGTGGCCAATGCCATCCTCGATGGCACCGATGCCGTGATGCTCTCCAACGAAACCGCCGTGGGTGACTACCCCGTGGAGGCGGTGGAGACCATGGCGCGCATCGCCCGTCGCATCGAGCGCGACTATCCCCGCAGGGTCGTGGACAGCCACATCGCCTCCACCATCCCCAATGCGATCAGCCAGGCGGTGAGCACGATCGCCCGCCAGCTGCAGGCCGCCGCGATCCTCCCCTTAACCAAAAGCGGGGCCACTGCCCGGAACGTCAGCAAGTTCCGCCCCTCCACCACGATCCTGGCGATCACCAGCGAGGTGCAGGTCGCCCGCCAGCTGCAGCTGGTCTGGGGGGTGAACCCCCTGCTGATCGGCCACCAGAAGTCGACCACCAGCACCTTCACCCTGGCCATGGGCGTGGCCCAGGAGAGGGGCCTGCTCAGGGAGGGCGATCTGGTGGTTCAGACCGCAGGCACCCTCTCGGGAGTGAGCGGCTCCACAGACCTGGTCAAGGTGGGCATCGTCTCGGCGGTGCTGGGCCGGGGCCTCGGCATCGGCAACGGCTCGGTGAGCGGCCGGGTGCGCGTGGCCACCAACGCCGAGGAAGCGGCTCGGCTGGAGACCGGAGAGATCCTGGTGGTGCGCGAAACCACCGCCGCCTACCTCGATGCCATCCGCAAGTCCAAGGGGGTGATCGCCGAAGAGGCCGGCTGTGACAGCCATGCAGCGGTGATCGCCCAGCGGCTGGGGGTTCCCGTGATCGTGGGCGTGGCCAACGCCACGTCCGACCTGCGCCTCGGCGAATTCGTGACCCTGGAGGTGCGCGAGGGGGTCGTTCACCGCGGTGCCCGCAACCACACCCAGGCTGACCGCAGCGAAACGATCCTCTGAGAGAGGATTCTCGGCCTGGATCTCCGGGGCCGGCGGGTCAGTCCCGCCAGCGGCAGCCACTGCTGGCCATGATGCGGACCTGATCTCTGCTGGTGGCCATGGCCTCGAAACTGCCCATGGCGGAAACCGTGGGGATGGCCCTCAACACCCTCAAGGCCAACAGGCTGCGCAGCCTGCTGACCATGCTGGGGATCGTGATCGGCAACGCCTCGGTGATCACCCTGGTGGGGGTGGGCAAAGGGGCCCAGAACCTGGCGGAGGGCCAGCTCAACACCCTGGGGGCCAACGTCCTGTTCGTGGTGCCCGGCAACAACGACACCCGCCGTCAGGGAATCCAGAATCCGCGCACCCTTGTGCTGGAGGACGCGGAGGCGATCGCCGAGCAGGTGCCGAGCGTGCGCCGGGTAGCTCCTCAGATCACGATCAACGAGGTGGTCCAGTCGGGGGGAAACAGCTCGAACGCTTCGGTTTCGGGGATCACGCCCGAGTTCCTGCCGGTGCGTCGCTTCGAGATCGCCCAGGGCCGATTCTTCAGCGAGGACGACATCAATGGGGCCCGCAACGTGGCAGTGATCGGCCCTGATCTCAAGCAGAAGCTGCTGCCCTCCGGCTCCGCCATCGGCCAGACCCTGCGCATCCGCGATCAGTCCTTCGAGGTGGTCGGTGTGATGGCCGCCAAAGGCGCCGCCTTCGGCACCAACCAGGACGAAGCCGCCTACATCCCGCTCTCGACGATGGTGAGCAAGCTCAGCGGCCGGGATCCCACCTATGGGGTTGTGCTCACCTTCATCAGCGCTGAAGCCCGTGACGAAGCCAGCACCAGCGCGGCCAAATTTCAGATCACCAACCTGCTGCGCCGCCGGCATCGCATCCTCAGAGAAGACGATTTCGCCGTGCGCTCCCAGCAGGACGCCCTCTCGATCGTGGGCACGATCACCGGGGGACTCACCTTGATGCTCGGGGCGATCGGCGGGGTGTCTCTGCTGGTGGGCGGCATCGGCATCATGAACATCATGTTGGTGTCGGTGAGCGAGCGCACCCAGGAGATCGGCCTGCGCAAGGCCGTGGGTGCCCGCAGTGGCGATGTGCTGCTGCAGTTCCTGGTGGAATCGCTGGTGCTCGCCAGCCTGGGGGGGCTGATCGGCAGTGCGGTGGGCCTGGGAACGGTGGCGGCCGTCAGCCGCTTCACGCCCCTGCCGGCCGCCATTGACAGCGGCAGCGTGCTGTTCACGGTGGGACTGTCCGGATCGATCGGGCTGTTCTTCGGGGTGGTGCCCGCGCGCAGGGCCTCGCGCCTGGATCCGATCGTCGCCCTGCGCAGCCTCTGACGGCACAGATCCTGCGGAACCACCAGGGTGCCGGCCACGGCAGCTCATCAAGAAAACCTTAAGAAAGCCGAACGGTGCTGACCGTGACCAAAGCCATGGGGGGATGGTGGCTTGATGGTTGAACCCCGACGAAACTCCTCCCTTGGCCCTGCTGTCCTGCGGTTATCGCAATTCCAGCGACCGTATGGTGATTCTGCGTTCCTGCGGGCCCGGCGACTTCTACCTCGAGCGGGTGATCTTTCCCTTTGAACTGCTGAGTTTCCAGGCCCCCAAGGGAGCGGAACTGGAAATCTGGACCCACGGCCTGGGGGGACCTGAACTGCTGGAAACGCTGCCGAGCTCCGAGCTGCTGATCGAGCCCCCGATCTCGATACCATCCAGGAAAGCGACGACCCAGCCTGGCTGAGCATCAGCTGAAGCTCTGTCACCGGAGCTCGCGACTGAAGGTAACCATGACAAGCTGAAAGCCATGGCGCGGCGGCCGGGAACCCTCGGCTGAGGATTGCGCGCTTTACACTTGTTAAAAATCCCCTCAGCCATGAATCAGCGCTGGCGTCTGTTCGCTCTCTGGCTGCTCCCGATCGGAGTAGCCCTGTTCCTTGGCTGGCAGGTGCTGGGGAACGGCGGCGCCAGCCGGTTCACACCTGAGGGTCGCACCGGCACCGTGGCCCCGCGCAACGCGGCCGTGGCGCGCATGAGCTACGGCCGCTTCCTCGACTACATCGAGGCGGGCCGGGTCACAGCGGTGGATATTTTCGATGGGGGCCGCAGTGCCGTGATCGAGGCGGTGGATCCCGACCTGGACAACCGCGTGCAACGGCTGCGGGTCGATCTCCCTGGCCTGGCGCCCGAGTTGATCAACAACCTCAAGTCCCAGGGGATCAGCTTCGACATCCACCCCCCTCGCACCACCCCTCCGGCCCTGGGAATCCTCGGCAACCTGCTCTTCCCCCTGCTGCTGATCGGATCCCTGATCTTCCTGGCGCGCCGATCGTCCTCCATGCCCGGCGGACCTGGTCAGGCCATGCAGTTCGGCAAGACCAAGGCCCGTTTCGCCATGGAGGCTGAAACCGGTGTGATGTTCGACGACGTGGCCGGGGTGGAGGAGGCCAAGGAGGATCTCGAGGAAGTGGTCACCTTCCTGAAGCAACCGGAACGCTTCACCTCCGTGGGCGCCAAGATCCCGAAGGGCGTGCTCCTGGTGGGTCCTCCCGGTACCGGCAAGACCCTGCTGGCCAAGGCCATCGCCGGTGAGGCCGGCGTGCCCTTCTTCTCCCTCTCAGGCTCTGAATTCGTGGAGATGTTCGTGGGCGTCGGCGCCAGCCGCGTGCGCGACCTGTTCAAGCGGGCCAAGGAAAACAGCCCCTGCCTGATCTTCATCGATGAAATCGATGCGGTGGGACGTCAGCGCGGTGCCGGCATCGGTGGCGGCAATGACGAGCGGGAGCAGACCCTCAACCAGCTGCTCACCGAGATGGATGGCTTCGAGGGCAACAGCGGCATCATCATCATCGCCGCCACCAACCGACCCGATGTGCTCGATTCGGCGCTGATGCGTCCCGGCCGTTTCGACCGCCAGGTGAGCGTCGACGCGCCGGACATTAAGGGACGGCTCTCGATTCTCAAAGTTCACTCCCGCAACAAGAAGCTCGCGGAGGATGTGTCCCTCGAGGCGATCGCCCGGCGCACCCCGGGGTTCACCGGCGCCGATCTGGCCAACCTGCTCAATGAGGCGGCCATCCTCACAGCCCGCCGCCGCAAGGAGGCCACCAGCCTCGCTGAGATCGATGATGCCGTGGATCGGGTGATCGCCGGCATGGAGGGCAAGCCTCTTACCGACGGTCGCAGCAAGCGGCTGATCGCCTACCACGAAGTGGGCCATGCCCTTGTCGGCACCCTCGTCAAGGACCATGACCCTGTTCAGAAGGTCACCCTGGTTCCCCGCGGTCAGGCCCAGGGTCTCACCTGGTTCGCGCCCGACGAGGAGCAGATGCTGGTCAGCCGCGCCCAGCTCAAGGCCCGCATCATGGGAGCTCTTGGTGGCCGTGTGGCTGAAGACGTGGTCTTTGGCCACGCCGAAGTCACCACGGGCGCCGGAGGCGACATCCAGCAGGTGGCCAGCATGGCTCGCCAGATGGTGACACGGTTCGGCATGAGCGATCTGGGGCCTGTGTCGCTGGAGGCCGGCAATCAGGAGGTGTTCCTCGGCCGCGATCTGATGACCCGCAGCGATGTCTCCGACTCCATCTCACGGCGCATCGACGAGCAGGTCCGCAGCATCGTGGACCTCTGCTACCGCGACACCCAGCAGTTGGTCTCGAGCCATCGTGACTGCATGGATCGACTCGTGGAGATGCTGATCGAGAAGGAAACTCTCGATGGCGATGAGTTCCGCGCCGTGGTGGCCGAATTCACGACCATTCCCGAGAAGGACCGCTTCTCTCCCCTGCTGCCCGCTTCCTGAACTTGTGCAGAGCCCGCCGGCCCAGGCGGGCGCCGCTCGGGCAAGGTTCAGGTTCTTAACCAAACCTTGTCCCGCCCGGTTGAGGTCGGTGCTTACCCTGAGTCATTGCGTATCCAGGTTTTGAGCAGCACCCGCTCTCCTATGGAGTCGTTCAGTCCCTATCACGGCGACGACTGGAGTCCGCAACGGCTGGCTTTTCACCAGAATCTTGAGCGTTTCGCTGATCGCGTGGGCCTGATCGTAGGTCTGCAGAGCAACGGCAAACTCAACCAGGATCAGGCTTACGATGAGATTCGCAAGCTCTGGAAAGAACTCAAGGGCAGCAAGAACGGCCTGCAGATCCCCAGCGAAGAGTGATCAGCAAAGCTGAATCATTCAGACCGGCCGGACGGGTCGCTTTTCAATCACCTTGTCGATCAGTCCGTAGCTCACGGCCTCAGCAGGCGACATGAAGAAGTCTCTGTCAGTGTCGAGCTGAATGCGATCCAGGGGTTGGCCGGTACGGTCGGCGAGTTCGCGGTTCAGTTTGTCCTTCAGGAAGAGGATCTCATCCGCCTGAATGCGGATGTCGCTGGCCTGGCCGCGGGCACCACCAAGGGGCTGGTGAATCATGATCCTGGAATGATGCAGGCTGCTGCGCTTGCCCTTGGTACCTGCGGTGAGCAGAAAAGCTCCCATGCTGGCGGCCAGGCCCACGCAGACCGTCTGCACATCCGGCTTGATGTGCTGCATCGTGTCGAAGATGCCCAGGCCGTCATAGACGGAACCTCCGGGGGAATTAATGTAGAGAAAAATATCCTTCTCCGGATCCTCCGCCTCCAGAAAGAGGAGTTGCGCCACGACCCGGTTGGCAGACTCTGCGGTCACGGTCTCGCCCAGAAAAATGATCCGCTCACGCAGGAGCCTGGAATAGATATCAAAGGCGCGTTCACCCCGGCCAGAATCCTCAATCACGATCGGGATCATCGGCAACGGCAGAGCAACTGCCGCGATCCTACCGAGGTCGGTGCTCGCAGCGCCCGATCGCCCCGGGGGGGGTGCAGCGCTAATGTCCAGGCATTCGTGCGGATGAGTGTGAGCGCCTGCCTCACCGTTGCTGACAGCAAGCGTGCCTTCCACGCAGCCTTTCCCTATGTGATCGGTCCTCTGTACCGGCGCATGGTCGATGAGCTTCTCGTCGAGCTGCATCTGCTCAGCCGGCAGAGCGGATTCCGCAGCGACCCGCTGTTCGCAGTGGGGCTCACCCAGGTCTTTGATGGTTTCGCCAAGGGCTACCGGCCGGAGCAGCAGCGTGAGCCCCTGTTTGCGGCCCTCTGCGCCTCCTCGGGCTTCGATGCCGAGCGGATTCGCGCCCAGCATGACGCCGCCGTGGCAGCGGTGGGAGAGCACAGCCTCGAGGAAGTGAAGCAATGGCTGGCCCAGCGGGGCGAGGGGGCCCCTGAGCCGATCGCCGGGGTGCTGGCCGGTATCGACAGGCCAGATTTCCACTACTCACGCCTGTTCGCCGTGGGGCTGCTCAGCTTGCTGCAGCGAGCCCGTGGCGCCGAAGCCGTGGAACCCCAGGCCCTCAGGGAGGCCGCCCATCAGATCGGTGAATCCATGGGTCTGATGAAGGAACGGGTCGACAAGGACCTCAACCTCTACGCGAGCACTCTGGAGAAGATGGCCCAGGCCGTCGAGCTGATGGAGGAGACCCTTGCGGCGGAACGCCGCCGCCGTGAGCGTCAGGCTCAGGAGAAACTGGCCCCCCCCGCCACCGCCAACCCCACCGGGGAGAGCCAAGGCGAATCCGGACCCGCGGCTGAGGCCACCCCTCCCACTGCCCCCCAGGGGGGCTGAGGATCCGACACCGACAGGGGCCTGCTCAGCGCTCGCCCGGCTGAGGGGGATCCTTCGCCTTCGCTGGGGGCTTGAGTGGGGAGATGCTTGACGGGCTCGCAGGGGAGGGCTCCAGACGCAAGGAACCCCACAGCCACGACAGCCCGGACCCGCTGCTCTGGGAGCTGCCGGCCCTGGATCTGGACGCTCCCGCCGGAGCGGAGACCATCTCCAGCTGGCTGGAGCGCCTGGCCACCGCGGGCAGGTCCGGGGGCAGCAAGCCAAGCTCGGAGAGGGCTGAAGGCCTGGCCCGCAGACTGAGCCCCCCACCCGCCGGAGCCATGGCCGCTGGGAAGCGCTCTCCCCCCGGAAGCCCGGCGCCGAGCACGAACAGCAGCTCAGGGGCACCACCGGATGCCGGCACCACCCAGCGCCAGCCGCCCAATGGCGTGCCGTCTTCGCGCAGCCAGAGGCTGCTGGGCAGCTTCGCCTGCACGGCGCTCGCCCCGGACTTGCCGGTGCTGGAGCGCTGATCGCTCAGACCCTGGCTCTCCAGGGCCTGGCCCAGCGTCGCCAGCCAACCTGTCCAGCCTGAGCGGTCCTCGCCCACCGCCAGTTGCAATTCCAGAGAGGCCAGAAAGGGGCCCTTGGACTGGGGCCTGAGCCTCAGCAGGAACGGGGTGCCCTTCAATCGCTCCAGGGCCGTCTGATCAAGGCCATAGCGATCCATCAGCGGTCGCCGGATCACTGCATTGCTGAGCAGGGCCTCCAGCAACTGATCAAGCCGTGCCCCGGCCACCTCCAGCAGCAGGTTCTCCGGCAGGGGCTCCCGGCTGCGGGCCGGCTCAGGAGGCTGCGGCGATGCCGCTACCACCGAATCTGGCTTGGCACTGGCCTCTCCCTGCCAGTAGAGGCCATCAGCCTCGGCGCTGACTGTGAGACAGCCCTGCTGGAATCCCTGCAGAAGCGGGGCGAGGTCACCCGAGATCTGGGCCAGGGCCAGCTTGGTCCAGACCACGGCCTGGCGAGTTCGCAACAGGTTCACGCAGCGTTGCTCCAGGCCGCGGGGCGGGCGGGAGGTGCGGGTCAGTTGCTGCTGGAGGGTCTGCTCGGAGAGGGGATCGGGAGCGATCACCACCAGATCGTCCACCCGCAGGGCCCCCTCCGGCAGGGCCATGCTGGCCTGAGGGCCGAACAGCCGGGCCGGCACCACCAGGTGGGCGGACCCTTCCCGACCCCAGAACTGCCACCAGGGTCCCCGCTGGCGGGCCCAGAGCCTGGCGGCCGGCTCAGCTCCAAGACGCTCCTGCCACAGCAGGGGCACCGGCCGCACATCAGTCGACTGAAAGCTCTGAACCAGCGTGGCCATCGCCACCACCCGCTCCAGCCCCTCGGCGTTCGAGCGGGGAAATCGGTGGAGCTGGCTGGCCGGGGCGAGCACCAGCAGAGCGATCACGGCCGAGGTGATCGGCAGAGGCCCAAGCCGAGGAGGCCAGGGCAGACCACCCTTCCAACGGGGCAGGGAGAGGGTCATCAGTGAGGGGAGGGCATGACAGACAGCGTGGTGCGCCACCGTGCCCAGGAGCCATCTGGAGCGGGCCTCAGCCAGCTCGGCTGGTGATTCACGAACCAGGGGCCATGGATGCAGGCGGGCCTCGCCCGCGTCACCGCCGACCGGAGGAGAGGCGACCGGATGCCGGGCGTGAGCCACGGCTGGCTCGGCGACGATCACGCCACTCGACCGCTGAGAGATAGATCACCCCTCCCGTGACGAAGACCAGCAACACAGAGGCGGTCAGCGCCAGGACATTGGTGCTGGTGAGTGGGAGTTCAGGCATCCGGGTGAGAAACGATCCTTCGTGGATCAGAAGTTGATCGTGCCGTCGCCGTTACGACCCCAGACGACCATGGCGATCGAAAAACTGAAGAGGGCAGCCAGGGAAGCCCAGGCGAGGGTGATGAGCATGGGGGCGCCCCAGCAACGATTATCGAGAGTTTACCTAGTGTGGGTCGCCACCAGCCGCAGAACAACGATGGCAGCCCCGGGAGCCCAGACGATCCCGGCGGGAATCCGCCTTCGCCAGCCCTATCCCCACTTCAGGGTCGTGGTGCTCGACGACGACGTCAACACGTTCCAGCACGTGGTGAACTGCCTGGTGCGCTACCTGCCGGGCATGGGACCCGACCGCGCCTGGGAGCTGGCCCATCAGATCGATCGCGGGGGTTCCGCGGTGGTCTGGAGTGGGCCCCAGGAGCAGGCCGAGCTGTACCACCAGCAACTCGGCCAGGAGGGCCTGACGATGGCCCCGCTCGAGCGGGAGTGATTCGGGAAGCTCAGGCCCAAGCAAGGCTCAGGCCAGCCCCGGCAGCGCCTCCTCCTGCGGACGGACGGTGAACATCGGCAGATTGCGCACCTGCAGGCTCAGAGCCCTTCTGTCGAGCACGTAGCTGAACAGCCGCCCGGAGCAGACCGCCAGGCCGCTCACCTGCCTCCGCAGGGGCTGGGCCATGGTGAGCACCTCAACGGCCTCGCCGAGTTGCCGGCTGAGCTCGAGGCTGAGCGATGTGCGTGTCAGGTCCACCGAGGCTCGGCGAGGCTCTCTTGTCTTAGCCAGCCCACCTACAGTTGACCATTGGGGAGAAATACCCATGGGTCGGGTTGTGATCACCCACAGCACCTACCTGGAGGGCCTGATCCCCGTACTCAAGGTGCTGGCCCGGGAGGAAGGCATCGACACCATCACCCCGGCCGTGATCAGCCGGGTGAAGGGGCACAGCCCGCGCCTACGGCTGCGGGTGTCGATCCCGATCAACGGAGGGTTCAAGCTGCTGGCCAGGCGCGGCAGCACCGCCCAGGAAGTGTTCGTGGTCACGTCCTGGGCAAAAGACCAACTCCAGGACTGCCTGGATCGCCTCTGCCGGAAGGGATGAAAAGGGTGAACCGCTGTGCCGTCTTGCCCCAGTGTTCGACCTGGTAGTACCAGAGGGGCAGTCAAAGTGGGGTTTCGTTTCCGGCAACGAGGCCGGTGTACGTCACCGTCACGACAGACCACCCACGTCGAAGAGGGAGTCAGATCAGAAACTGTGAAAGGCAGTCACCAACACAGCAGTCCTCGCAAACTCTAAGGGGTCCGCTCCGGTGGCAGCGGCCAGATCGCGCGCACCTCAGCCAGACGGATTTCTGCCTCCAGGGCCCGCTCGGCTGCGTCCGTGGCCTTGAGCACCAGGGTGATGTGGCCCAGCTTGCGCCCAGGCCTGGCCAGACGCTTGCCGTACCAGTGCAGGCTGGCATCGGGCAGAGCCTCCAGAGCCTGGCGTTGCCTGGCGTAGGCCGCGGTGGAGGTCTCGAAGCCCAGCAGGTTCACCATCAGCGCGCCGTTCAGCTCCATGGTGATGTCCCCCAGGGGTTGCCCTGAAACGAGGCGCACCTGCTGGGCGAACTGACTGGTGCGGGTCGCCTCGATCGTGTAATGGCCGGAGTTGTGGGTCCTTGGCGCCAGCTCGTTGATCAGCAGCCCCGAAGGTCCGTAGAAGAACTCGATCGAGAGCACTCCCACATACTCAAGGGCGGCCAGCAGCGAGGCCGCCACATTGCGGGCCCGGGCCTGCACCGCCTGGTTGGCGGCGGCAGGAGCCAGCACCCAGTCGCAGACCTGATCGTGCTGGTGGGTCTCCACCAGGGGATAGCACTGCACCGCGCCCTGGTGGTCGCGGCAGGCCACCAGGGCCAGCTCCTGCTCGAAGGCCACCAGGTCCTCCAACAGCCAGAGGCCAGGATCCACAGACTCGATCAGGGCCTCCAGCTCCTGCTGACTGCGGATCACCCGGGTGCCGCGGCCGTCGTAGCCCCCCCTCGCCGCCTTGGCCATCAACGGGAAGTCAAACCCCGCCGGCAACTGCGGCGTCAGGGGTGGCAGCGGCTCCTGCTCTCCGCCGGCGTCCTGATCGGCCTCGGCCTGCGGCGCTTCATCCTCCTCAGCCGGTGCCGGGGGGATCAGCACCTGCTCGAGTGGAAACCAGCGGGGCGACGGCAGGCGCAACCGCTCCAGCAGCAGCCGCTGCTGACGTTTGCAGACCAGATCCGCCAGGGACTCCAGGCGGGGGATGAACACCACACCCTGCTGCTCGAGCGGGGCGAGGGCGTCGAGATCGAGCCATTCGTTCTCGAAACTGATCGCCGAAGCCTTCTCGGCCAGGCGGCGGGTGGCCTCCGCATCATCAAGAGGGGCACGCACCACACTGCTGGCCAGCCGGGCGGCGGGATCGGTGAGAGCGGGGGTCTGGACGTGGAGCTCAATGCCCTGCTCCCGAGCTGCCGCAGCCAGCATCCAGGCGAGCTGGCCGCCTCCCACCACCCCGATACTGCCGCTCATCCCTCACCTCCAGGACGACACCCCACAGGGGCCGCGTGCCGATTGAGCAGCTTGCCACTCCCCTGACCAGCGGCGTGGACGCCCTCAGCTGAAACTCTTGTCCCCCACCGCCAGGAAGCGCAGCAGGCTGAAGACCAGCACGATCAGGAACAGGGCAAGACCCACCGTGCAGGCATAGCTGATCTCCAGTTCGGAGAAGGCCTGGTCGTAGACGTAGTAGACGAGGGTGCGGGTGGACTCCGCTGGCCCCCCCTGGGTCATCAGATACACCTCCTCGAACACCTTGGTGGCGGCGATCGCGGAAATCACCCCCACCAGCGTGAGGTAGGGCCTGAGCAGGGGCAGGGTGATGTCGAGATGGCGCCTCCAGCCCTCACTGCCATCGAGGGCAGCGGCTTCATAGAGCTCCGGGGCAATGCCCTGCAGGCCCGAGAGAAAGATCACCATGTAATAGCCGAGGCCCTTCCAGAGGGTCACAAGCATCACGGCGGGCAGGGCCAGCCAGGGGGTGGTGAGAAAGCCGATCGGCGTGAAAGCATCCCCCAGCCAGGCCGCCAGCCAGCCGTTGACCAGGCCATTCTCGGCGTACAGCCAGCGGAAGGCGATGGCCGCCACCACGATCGACACCAGCACCGGGGTGTAAAAGGCGGCGCGGAACAGGTGGATCCCAGGCAGCTGGCGGTTCACCAGCACGGCCAGGGTGAGGGACCCCAGCACGATCGGGGGCACCACGCCGATCAGATAAAGGAAGGTGGTGCCCAGCACCTGCAGGAAGACCGGGTCGGCCAGCAGGCGGCGGATGTTGGCCAGACCGACGAAGCGCAACGGCTCGCTCACGTCGAGGCCGGTGGCGGTGAAGCTGATCACCAGGGCCATCGCGGCCGGAATCAGCACCGAGACGCTCAGCAGCAGCAGAGCCGGGCTGAGAAAGCCCCAGGCCGTGGCGCTGCGTCCCAACCAGGCGGGAGACCGGCGGGCCGGAGGGGCGGAAGAGCGGGAACCATCCATGGCGCCATTGTGGGATGAACCTTGACGGGACCACGGCCGTGCAGAGCAGCTTCAGCGGCAGCGACCCGCTGCAGGTGCTGCGTGAGGTGTTCGGCTACGACCACTTCCGTGGTCCCCAGGAGGCGATCGTGCGCCATGTGATCGCCGGAGGGTCAGGCCTGGTGCTGATGCCCACAGGCGGCGGCAAATCGCTCTGCTATCAGGTGCCGGCCCTCTGCCTGGAGGGCCTGGCGGTGGTGGTCTCCCCCCTGATCGCCCTGATGGATGACCAGGTGCAGGCCCTGCGCCAGGCCGGCGTGCGGGCGGCCGCCCTGCACTCCGGCCTCACCGGCGAGGCCGCCAGCGCCCTCTGGCGCTCTCTCCACCAGGGTGGTCTGGATCTGCTCTACGTCTCACCTGAGCGCTTGCTCGGCGGCGATCTGCTCGAGCGGCTGCAGGAGAGGCCCCTGGCCCTGTTCGCCATCGACGAAGCCCACTGCGTCTCGCAGTGGGGCCACGACTTCCGCCCCGAGTACCTGCAGCTGAAGGTCCTGGCCCAGCAGTTCCCGCAGGTTCCCCGGCTGGCCCTGACCGCCACCGCCGATCCCCGCACCCGCGGAGAGATCATCGAACGCCTGGCCCTCGAGCAGGGACGGGTGTTCCTGGCCAGCTTCGACCGAGCCAACATCCGCTACCTGCTGCGGCCGAAACAGGAGTCCAGGGAGCAGCTGCTGGCATTCCTGGAGGACTTCCGCGCTGAAGCGGGGATCGTGTATGCCCGTTCCCGCAGCCGTGTGGACCGCTTCGCCGCCCTGCTGCGCGATGCCGGCCACGACGCCGTGGCCTACCACGCCGGGATGGATGCCGGCCAGCGCTCCGGCGCCCTCAGCCGCTTCCGCAACGACAGTGGCGTGGTGGTGGTGGCCACGATCGCCTTCGGCATGGGCATCGACAAACCGGACGTGCGCTTCGTCGCCCATCTGGATCTGCCCAAGAGCCTGGAGGCCTATTACCAGGAAACCGGCCGTGCGGGCCGGGACGGTCTGCCGGCCACCGCCTGGATGGTGCATGGGCCAGGGGATGTGCCCCAGCTGCGTCGCTTCATCGAGGAGTCTGATGCCGAGGCCGGCCAGAAGCGTATCGAGCACGGCAAGCTCGACGCCCTGGTGGGCTTCACCGAAGCGCCGGGGTGCCGCCGCCAGTTGCTGCTGGCCCATCTGGGCGAAACCCTGGCCGAGCCCTGCGGCAACTGCGACCGCTGCCTCGAGCCCCAGGTGCTCGAAGACCGGACCGTGGCGGCCCAGAAGGCGCTCTCGGCCGTTTACCGCACTGGCCAGCGCTTCGGGGCGGCCCACCTCACGGATGTGCTGCTGGGGGCCGACACTGCCCGGGTGCGCTCCCTGGGCCACCAGAGCCTGAGTGTGTACGGCATCGGCAAAGAGCTGGACCGCGACCAGTGGCGCACACTGCTGCGGCAGCTCACCAGCCAGGGATGGATTGAGCCGGTGCCCGACGGCCGCGGCGGTCTGCGCTGGGGAGAAGAAGCCCGTGTGCGGGCCCTGCTGCGGGGGGAGCTGACCCTGGAGCTGCCAGCCACGCCGCCACGCCAGGAGCGGAAGCGGGCCGCGGATCGAAGCCGCAGCGCCCGGCAGCCTCTGGCCCCGACGGCAGGCGGAACAGCTGAACTGGCGGCCGATCCCGGCTTGGTCGCGGCCCTCAAGGACTGGCGCCGGGGACAGGCCCGTGATCAGGGCGTGCCCCCCTATGTGGTGTTCCACGACCGCACGCTGGTGGAGCTGGCGGCCAGGCGACCCGGGGAGCTGGCGGAACTGGAGCAGGTGAGCGGCATCGGCGCGGCCAAGCTGGAGCGTTACGGCGCGGCGGTGCTGGCGGTGATCCAGGGCCATGGGGACATGGAAGCCCAGGCCTAGCCTGACGCATCAGTCAGTCGCGTCGGCCCCAGCGATGATCCCCACGCTTTCGATCGAGCCCACCGGCCCCGCCAGCGAGACCGTTGCCGGCCTGCGCCTCCACACGATCGAGGTGGCCCTGAGCAGCCATCCCTACCCCGTGGTGATCGGCGATGGCAGCCTCGATCAGCTCGGCCCGCTGATCCGCTCCCGTGGAGTGGCGGCGGGCACCAAGGTGCTGGTGGTGACCAACCCTGTGGTGGAGGGCTTTTATGGCGGCAAGACCCTGGAGAGTCTGCTCATGGCCGAGCTGGATCCCGGCCTGCTGGTGCTCGAGGCCGGGGAAGACCAGAAGACTCCCGCCAGCGTGGCCCTGATCCATGACGCGGCCCAGGCCAGCCGGCTGGAGCGGGGCTCCCTGATCGTGGCCCTCGGCGGCGGCGTGGTGGGGGACATGGCGGGATTCGCCGCCGCCACCTGGCTGCGGGGCATTGCCGTGGTGCAGGTGCCCACCACGTTGCTGGCGATGGTGGATGCCTCCATCGGTGGCAAGACAGGCGTGAACCATCCCGGTGGCAAGAACCTGATCGGAGCCTTCCACCAGCCCAGCCTGGTGCTGATCGATCCGAGCACCCTGGTCACACTGCCGGAGCGGGACTTCCGCGCTGGCATGGCCGAGGTGATCAAGTACGGCGTGATCGGCGATCCTGAGCTGTTCGCCGAGCTGGAAGCCGCCGGCGACCTCTCCAGCCTGGAGGGGGTGGGCGACACCCTGCTGCAGACGCTGCTGGAGCGATCCGCGGCAGCCAAGGCCCGCGTGGTGGCCGCCGATGAGCGGGAAGGCGGACTGCGCGCCATCCTCAACTACGGTCACACCCTCGGCCACGTGGTGGAAACCCTGTGCGGATACGGCACTTACCTCCACGGGGAGGCGGTGGCGCTGGGGATGGTGGCAGCCGGCGAGCTGGCCGCGGCGATGGGTCTCTGGAGCGACGCCGATCAGCAACGGCAGTGCGCCGTGATCTCCAGGGCCGGCCTGCCCATGCGGCTGCCTTCCCTTGACCAAGAGGCGGTGCTGCGCACCCTCCAGAGTGATAAAAAAGTGAAGGGCGGGCAGGTGCGTTTCGTGTTGCCCAGCGCCATCGGCAGGGTGGAGATCCGCAACGACGTGGGTGCTGAACGGATCCGAGAGCTGCTCAGATCCAGCGGAGCGCAACAGGGCTGAGTGCTCAGGATGCGACTTGATTCAGCTTCCGCCGCATCAGCCTCCCTCGCCGCCCTCACCCCCTTCATCGGGCTTCATGCCGTCGTGATCGCCCGACTTCTCTTCCTCGGGGCTGCTCATCGACGGCTTCTCCATCTCCGTGGAGCTTGGGCTGGGCGTCTCGGCCTGGCCGCAACCCGCCACTCCTGCGACCAGACCGGCCGTGGCCAGGAACAGAGCGATGCTGGATCGGTTCATGGGCGGGTTGAAGCAGACCTCTTCATTGTCCCCCACCCGCCAAGCGCTGCGTGCTCGAACCCCTGCTCCAGGAGCACCGGGTGCGCCGGGACGACCAGCGGGAGCTGCTGTTCGAACTCGACACAGCGCGGCGGGCGATCTTCCAGCGCGATGGCAAGGATGAGGTCTTCGATCTGGTCAGCCGCAGCTACACCAACCTGCTGCGCCAGTGGGGGGAGTGACCCGCACACCCGGGGGGGTCATGCTGAAGCACCAGTCCCGATCCCCGCTCTGCCATGTCCCAGGACCAACTCAGGGCCTTTCTTGCACGGGTGCAGGACGATGCTGAACTCAGGCGCCAGGTGCTGAGCGCTTCGACCGCCGATGACGTGGCCAGGATCGCCGCGTCCCTGGGCTTCGACGTCTCCGGGGACGAAGTGTTGCGTTCCTCCGGCCAGCGCATCGGCAGGGTGACGATCACCAAGCAGGACATGCCGGGCGAGTACAGCTGAGGGGCAACCCCAGCCGACTGCAGCGGTGATCCGGTTGCGCCGGCGGAGACGTTGCGGGGGTCCGATGCCAAGATGCAGTCGGATCGGCATGTCACGATGACGATGCCTTCGGGCAGGAGCTTGGGGTGGTGGTTCACTCCGGGCTCTTCCACCCCTCCAAGGCAGGCGTTGTTCCGCTCAGAGGCGCAGCACCAGGCCATCCCTGCGGTGGAAGTCAGCCTGATCACCAGGATGGTTCACAGCCCAGTGGCTGAGCCGCCCCTGGCGCCGCTCAATCACCGCACAGACCCCGGCTTCAAGGGCTGAACCCGCGGCTTGAAGGTCGTCGGGCAGCATCCAGGCCAGCGCCAGCTCAAGCGCTGCGGGCTTCCGCCTGAACCCGAAGGGCATGTCCTGCAGAGAGGGCTCTGGCTCCATCCCCCGGCGGTAGCCGCTGAAGCGATACACATTCCAGTGGCCACTTGGGGCGAGGTTCACTTCCCGGTACACCGGCTCCGCCTCAGCGCCCAGGAACAACTCGAAGCAGGTGCTTCGCCAGAGATCATCGCGGCGCTCCGGCCGGGGTGAGGGCTCAGGCACCACCACCGAGGCGAGGTCGCCGCTGAGATGCAGATGCAGCTCCAGGATCTCCCTCCCACGTCGGATCCGCCCCGTCAGCGCCAGGCCAGCCTCTGGATCGAAGGGTTGAAGGACAAAGGACTGCCAGGGCATCTCAGCCTGCTCAGCGGTGGGTTCGCTGCCGGGCGGTTTCATCGCATCGCCGCCACAACGGCCTGAATCGCAGCGTCCTGCTCCTCGATGCTCTGCGTCAGCTTGAACTGCACCCGAGCCCGGCGCAGATTATGGCCGCGATGGCGGGTCTTGAAATAGACGTCCCCGGCCAGGTGATCGGTGAGGAAGCGCAGTCCGAGTTCAAAGCTGATCAGACGGATGGCGGCAGGGATGTGCCTGTAGTCGGCGTCGGTGAGGAAAGAGCTGGCCACACTGCCGTACCCCTTCAGCAGCAGGTCGCAGAGACCCACATCAAAATGCACTGCGCGCCAGTCGTCGGCCTCTTCTCCCAGGGGATTGCAGGCCGAGCGCAGACAGTCGCCGATGTCGTAGTGCACCAGGCCTGGCTTGACGGTGTCGAGATCGACCAGGGCAACGGCCCGATCAGCCTGGAGATCAAGCATCACATTGTTGATCTTCGGATCACCGTGAATCGGACGCTGGCGAAGCTCTCCACTGGCCTTGGCCTGCTCCAGCACCGGCACCAGGGAGCGTCGCTGCTCCACGAAGGCCAGGCAATCGTCCAGCTCGGCATCGCCATGGGAGCTGAGCTGGCCCAGCACCTGATCAAAGTGGCGCAGATAGGAAGGGGTGATATGAAAACCCTCCAGAGTGTCGGCCAGGTGTTCCACGGGCAGATCACTGATCAGCCGGTGGAACATGCCCAGAGCGAAACCGATTTCGCGGGCGTGGCCGCTGTGGCCGATCCTCTCCAGCGACTGGGCCCCCTGCACATAGCCCAGGGCTCGCCAGAAATTCGAGCCCTCCCACACCCAGGGGCGTCCATCCTCACGGGCGGGAAACACCCGCGGCACCTCCCAGCGGCGGCCTGCCAGCTCCCTGGGCGGTTCGCGCATCCGCCGGGCCACATGGTCACTGAAGGTCACCAGGTTGCCCATCACCAGTTCGGGACGGGTGAACACCTGGGTGTTCACCCGCTGCAGCACGGCGGCGGGACGGGCGGTGTCGCCCAGGCGCACCAGATAGGTGTCGTTGACGTTGCCCTGCCCCAGGGGTTCGATGCCGCTGATCGGACCGCCGAGCTCAAAGCGCTCCGCAATCGCCCTGAGTGCCGGGAAATCGTCGCCCCTGGGCTGCGCCGGATCAGTCATCGCAGCGGCAGGGGATCCCCAGGGGCCAGGTGGCCGGAACCGTAGCAGCGCCTTAGCTCTGGCTCCGGCTCACTCGTCAGCGGGGATCAGCACGGTGGTCTGGAGGCTGTCGGTACCGAGATGGTCGGTGATCACCCAGACGCACAGCCCCTGCCCAAGGTGATAGACACTGCGCAACCGGCCGCATTGGTGATAGGCCGCCAGCGTGTTGGCCCTGGCATCGCGGGCATCCACCTGGCCCCAGTCGCCCCGGCGGTGGCGAGCCACCAGACGTTGCAGCGTTTCCAGATCCAGCCATTCGCGCACCTGCGGGCTGACGTGCACAGGGCCGAGCACCAGGCGGGCACTCATGGAGCCAGCCCAGAACACCGGCGAACACCACAACCCCGGCAGCTGCTCAAGGGCGGCCGGCTGCGGCGGTGGACACACCCGCCAGAGTCGGCATCACCGTGGTGATCTGACCCACCCCAAGCCCCAGGACCAGGAGGCAGACGACCAGTGCCGCCAGACTCCCCAAGGACACCGCGAGGGACTCGGAGCGTCCTGATGCCGTGATCGTGCTCCCCCCCTCTTCCATCGCTTTGCCTGGGATCACCAGGACCAGTGTGATGCCGGCGGACCGAGCGGGCTCCCAGCCGACAAGCTCCTTCATGCCGGTGGCCCAGGGCCTCAGACGCCACGGTTGGCCGGCGGCGGCGCGCTGGCGGGGAAGCGCTCCAGGTAGAGGGCCACCGGGATCGGTCTGGTCTGGGCATAACCCACGGGCAGCCAGAGGTCACCGGCCGAGGAAGCGAAGTGGATCTCCCAGTGGTACAGGGCCGTGTAGGCGGCCGGATCGTCACGGAGCAGGGCCGCGTAATGGAGAACGGCCTTGCCGTAATAGTCGCTGTTGTTGTAGCCCCAGAGCCCCTTGCGAATGTCTTTCAAGCCCCCCCGGCGCACGAGGTAGCGAGCCGCGGCGTGGATCGAATCGTGGGGATCGCGGATGTCCCCCTTGCCGATGCCAGGCTCTGCCCAGGTGGTGGGAAGGAACTGCATCGGCCCGCGGGCGTCGGCCACCGAAACGCCGTCGATGCGCCCCATTCCGGTTTCCACCAGGTTGACCGCCGCCAGCACTTCCCAGTCGATGCCGGTGGCCGCCGCCGCGCTGCGGTAGTAGCCCAGCAGATTATCCGCCGGTTCTGGTGCCACGATCCGCCAGGCCGGCAGGGTGGCGCTGCCCTTGCGGCCACGGCGCATCGACAGGAACGCCCGTCGGGCCCCCAGGTGATGGTCGAGCACCGTTTGCCAGCGCGCACTCAGAAGGGGCCGAACCTGATTGGCCAGGCCCTCCCTGACGGCGAGCACCCGCAGGATCACCTGGTGCTGATGGCCAAGGGCAGGCAACGAGTCAGCAGGTGTGTCGGGGGAGCGCAGGGCTTCTTCGAGCGACACCAGCAACTCAGCCACGGATTGGGGGTCGCCGGGCACCTCCGGATAGTGACGACCCTCGGCCGTCTGGGGCAGGCCCGGCTCAGGCGGCAGCGGAACCGTGGCCGGGGCTGGCGGTGGCGGGGCGTCCACAGCCGCCCGGGCGGGGCCCGGCAGCCGTGGTCCGGACGCCGCCAGCGCCAAGATCAACAGCACCGGCAGTCCGCTCAGAGCCAAAACACACCATCGACGGAGAGGAGCGGGCATGGCGGGAGCTGGCGGCTTGTCGCAGCCAGGACGTTATCGGTGTTCGGGCCGATCTGGTCCGTTCAGGGGCCGACCCCGAGCAGGACACCGATCAGGGCTGTGGCCGCCATCGCCATCGCCCCCCAGACGGTGACCCGGACAACGGCGGTGTGCACCTGGGCGCCACCGGCGCGGGCCGAGAGGCCACCCAGGACCCCCAGGAACAGCAACGAGGTGAGCGAGACCACCGCCGCGATCCGGGAGGCAGGCAGCAGGGAGGCCGTGGCCAGAGGCAACGCCGCCCCGATCGAGAACATGGCCGCCGAGGTGAGGGCGGCCTGAACCGGGCGTGCCTTGAGGCTGGCGGTGATGCCCAGCTCATCGCGGGCATGGGCACCAAGGGCATCGTGGCGGGTGAGCTGCAACGCCACCTCCTGGGCCAGGGAGGGCTCGAGGCCCCGATTCACGTAGATGCCGGTGAGCTCGGCCAGTTCGGCGGCAGCATCATCGGCGAGTTCCTGGCGCTCCCGGGCCAGGTCGGCCCGCTCGGTGTCGGCCTGGGAGCTGACCGAAACGTATTCACCGGCAGCCATCGACATCGCTCCGGCCACCAGTCCGGCCGCCCCAGCCAGCATGACCGCGCCGTGGTCGGCCTCGGCCGCCGCCACCCCCACCAGCAGGCTGGCGGTGGAGACGATCCCGTCGTTGGCCCCGAGCACCGCTGCCCGCAGCCAGCCCACCCGGTCGGTGCGGTGCCTCTCCGGATGGCGCGAGCCATCAAGCTCTCGTTGCTGTGCCACGTGTGTCGACGTCCGAAGCCAAGGGGAAGGCCGCAGCACGGCCCAGCCTCAGCTTGATGCTTGCGTCGTCGCCATCGCTGTCAACTGGACGCCGAGGTGTAGTAGCGCAGGGCATGGCGCCACAACCCACGACTGAGGCCCAGGGAGAGGGTCGCCATCCCCAGGCTGGCCACCACCCAGGGGAGGGTGGCCCGGCCCAGGATGGCTTCCGCTGGCACGGTGGTGAGGAACGCCACCGGCAGCACCAGGGTGAACAGGGTGCGCAGCAGGGGGGGGTAGGCGCTGACGGGAAAGCGGCCGGCCACCAGGGTGCTGCGCAGCACCTCGGTGGCATTCCACACTTTCACGAACCAGATGCTGGTGGCCGCCAGCACGAACCAGAGGCTGTAGAGGATCAGGGCGCTGCACAGCAACAGCCCGGCAGTCCCCAGCACGGTGATGGGCGGCGGGGCAGCTCCCGCCCGACCAGCCGCCACCACGATCAGCACCACCCCCGCCAACAGCCCCGGCAGGCCCCAAGGGGAAAACGTGCGGGCCGACAGCCAGAACTGACTGTCGATCGGCTTGAGCAGCACGAAATCGAGGCTGCCGGTGCGCACATGGTTCACGATCTCCCCAAGGTTGGGCTGCAGCAGGGTGCTGGTGACGCCATCAAGCAGCGTGTACATCCCGAGCACCACCAGGGCCTCGTTCCAGCTCCATCCGCCGAGGCCATGGCCTCGGCCGTAGAAGAGCGCCAGCAGCACCAGGCTTCCCGCCAGGTTGCCCAGCACGGAGAGCAGTTCGATCAGCGCGTTGGCCGGATACTCCAGTTCCGCTGCCAGGGCCGACGTCCAGAACGCCCGCAGAGTGCGCAGGTAGCGGGCCATCAGGCCCCCATGGCCGCATAGCGCCGCAATCCGGCGCGCCAGAGCAGCAGATAGAGGGGCAGCAGAAGGCCCATCCAGGCGGCCATCGTCGCCAGACCCCCCAGCAGATCCACCTCGCCTCCGGAGAGAAGCCGCGCCGGGAACGACACCATCGAAGGGAATGGGGTGGCCTCCGCCAGGCGGTGCAGACCGGGAGGGAAGGCCTCCAGGGGGGCCACCAGTCCGGAGAGGAACAGGTAGGGAATCAACAGCAGCCGATCCAGTGCCGCCGCCCGCTCGCTCCAGAAGCAGGCCATGGTGATCACCGACTGCAGCAGGAAGCGCAGCAGAAAGGCCAGCTGGGTCACCAGCAGGCCCAGCAGCAAGCTGGAGGGAGGAGGCCAGCCGCTGGTGCCTGCGCCCAGCAGCCAGACCACCAGCACGATCGCCAGCACGAAGGGCACCCGGGTGGCCTGCTCAGCGATGTGGGCGGCCAGGTAGCGCCAGAAGGGGTGCAGCGGTTGCAGCAGGTAAGGGGACAGGCGTCCCTGCAGGGCATCTTCCTCGAAGACATGGATCACCCACACCACGGTGAACTGCCGCACCACGAAGGCCGCCAGGAAGTAACGGTTCAGGGCCGCCGGGCTGAGGCTGAGTTCCCCGGCCGCCCCCGCACCGCTCCAGAGGGCCAGCATGATCAGGGGCAACAGCCCGGAGAGGGCCCAGAGGGCAATCTCGGCGCGGTACTCGAGCATGTAGGCGTACTGCACCGAGAGCAGCACCCGAGCCAGGCGCAGGGTCCGTTTCATCCCACCGCCCCCTCGCGGAACAGGCGGCCGATGATCTCCTCCACCGGCGGATCATTCACCTCCAGATCGAGCACTGGAAAGGTGGACAGCAGCCGGGAGATGGTGGCCGTGAGCTGATCCCTGGACACCAGCAGCCGCACCCGGTGACCCGCCAGGGATTCGATTTCGCCGAAACCAGCGAAAGCCTCCGGCGGATAGACCTCCCCCAGATCGCAGCAGACCTCCCGGTAGGGGGCAAGCC
The DNA here is from genome assembly GCF_025128255.1 of Synechococcus sp. CS-205. NCBI lineage: Bacteria > Bacillati > Cyanobacteriota > Cyanophyceae > Synechococcales > Synechococcaceae > Synechococcus > Synechococcus sp. CS-205. Next base: position 92,856 of record NZ_JAHLZB010000024.1, on the reverse strand, counting down.
GCTGGGTCAGCTCCTGCAGGCTGCCGTCGTAGAAGAGACGCCCCTGGTGGATCAGCAGCACCCGCTGGCAGAGAGCGGTGATGTCGCCCATGTAATGGCTGGTGAGCAGCACGGTGGCGCCCGTGCGGCGGTTGTAGTCGGCGAGGAACTCACGCACCCGTGCCTGGGCATTCACATCCAGCCCGAGGGTGGGTTCATCGAGGAAGAGAACCGCGGGGCGATGCAGCAGAGCCGCCAGCAACTCGGCCTTCATGCGCTGGCCGAGGGAGAGCTTGCGCACGGGCCGGCGCAGCTCCTCCCCCAGCTCCAGCATCTCGGACAGCTCATGGATGCGCCGGCGCGCCTCGGCTTCACCGATGCCATAGACCGCCGCATTGACCCGCAGTGAATCCAGCGGAGGCAGATCCCAGATCAACTGCTGCTTCTGCCCCATCACCAGGGTGATCGTGCGCAGGAAGGCCGCCTGGCGGCGAAAGGGCACAAAGCCGGCCACCGCCACCGCTCCGGCACTGGGCTCGATCAGCCCGGTCAGCATCTTGAGCGTGGTGGTCTTGCCGGCGCCGTTGGCCCCCAGGAAGCCCACCACCTCACCGGGCTCGATGCTGAAGCTGACGTCCCGCACGGCCGGAATGTCCTTGTGGCGCCTGGCCACGAAATGGCGCAGGGTGCCGCCCAGACCCGGTTGCTTGTCGGCCACCCGGAAGCTCTTGCCAAGCCCGCGGGCATGGATGATCGACATCTCAGCCCACCCCCTGGCCTGAAGCGCCCTGAGCTGAAGCGATGGGAGATCCTCCGCGGCCGCTCAATCCTCTTCCTCGTCCTCGAGCAGCAGGGAGTGGAAGGCGGTGTAGAGGTCGGGGTGCTCTGCCGCCAGACGGGGATCGGCCCGCGGGGTGGTGCTGCGGCCAGGCCCCGGGCGGCGGGTGGCCTCGGCGGCTGGGGCAGCGGACTGCCCAGAAGAAGGAGCGCGCCGCTCCCTGGCCTGCTGCGCCAACCGGCTCTCCTCGAGGCTGCGGAGACGATCCATCAGGTGGGGCGGAACGGAGCCGTCGGGGCTGACCTTCATCAGCTCTCGGAAGAGCTGCTCCGGATCGCGCTCCAGCTCCACCGTGTGGCGTTTTTCGCTGGCCCTGGGCTTGGCGCCGGCGGATAGCGCCGGTTCCGGTGCCGGTGCGGGCAGGGGCTGGGGCAGCTGGCGACCGAGCTCGCGCAGGCGCTCGAGGCTGTGGGCATCGAAGCTCATGGCAGCTTGAACAACGGGGTCAGGGACAGCTGAGGGTGTCGCGGGTGTCGCGGCCTGTGACGGGATTGGTGCCGCTGGCGATGGCACACAGGGAGGTGAGCACATCGGATCGCAGGGGCACGTTGGTGAAATCGGCCCCCTCGATGGCCACGTTGACGAACTTGGTGTTGAACGCGAAGGCATCTTCCAGCACGGCATCGCGCAGGTCGGTGCCCTCCAGCACCGCCGAATCCAGGGTGGCCTCCCGCAGATCAACGCCGTGCATGTCGGCGTCCTGGAGTTTGGCGCCGAACAGGCTGGCGTTGCGCATGTCCGCCCCGGAGAGGTTGGCGTCGCGGAGATTGGTGAGGTTGAAGGTGACCCCGCGCAGGTCGCCGTCATGGAAATCAGCGCCGATCAGCACCTGCTTGGCGTAGTCCATCGCCGCCATGGCCGGAGCCGCCGGCTGCAGCAGCAGCAGGATCGCCAGAAGCCCCCCGCCCATCCAGGCCAGCAGGCCTGAGACCAGCGAACGCAGCGGGGCAGCCATGGCAGGGAAGGGACAGCAAGGGAACCCTAGGAAAACCGGGTGACGCTCCCCATGGCCCTGAGCAATACGCAACGCACCAGAAGCCGCAGCGCCCTCCCCGGGGCCTGGGCGGAGCAACGGGCCTGGCGCCTGCTGCGGCAGCGGGACTGGCGACTGCTCTCCAGCCGCTGGCGTTGCCGCTGGGGAGAACTCGACCTGGTGGTGGCCAAACCGGGCCGGCTGCTGGTGGTGGAGGTGAAGGGCCGCCGGCGCTGTGGCGCCGATGGCTGGGGCGTGGCTGCCCTGGGAATCGTCAAGCGTCGACGTCTGGCCAGGGCCCTGAGCTGCTGGCTGGCCGAACACCCCCACCAGGCCCAGCTGCCCCTGGAGGTGGTCTGCGCCCTGGTGCCCCTGCGACCGGCGGCGGGTCCGGTGCGCTGGCTGCGCCTGGAGGGGCTGGAGACGGCTCAGGGGGACGGCTGAGGATCATCCGCTTGCAGCGGTTGGCGAGGCTCAGGCTGGCTGTACTCCACCGTGCAGCGGTAGCGGTAGTTGCCCATGCCCACCGTCATCTCCTGACAGCGATGCCGCCCCGGTACGGCCCCCCGCGGCACCAGTTGCCGGGCCCGCTGCAGGGCATTGCCCTTGTCCCAGACGGAGTCGGCGCTGACGCTGCCGGAGCGTGCCGGCGCCAGCCCGACCAGGGAGAGCAGGACCGCAGCTGCAAGGCCCCGGCCCCAGGGCAGCAACCAGGCCATGGCTGACCTGGAGGGGAGGGAGGAGCGGATCTGAGGACGGATTGGAGGGCGGATCTGGATGGGGCCCATCGCGGCCAGGCAGGTCTGTGCTCCAGACCTAGCCAGGGATCGGCAACCCGGCCGGGCAATCTGGGTGTTCCACCCGTCCACGCCCATGTCCTTCGGGGGCCACCGCACCCGCAAGCGCTTCGGTCAGCACTGGCTCACCGATGCCACCGTGCTCGAGCGGATCGTGGCGGCGGCCGACCTGCAGCCCGGGGAGAGCGTGCTCGAGGTGGGTCCTGGCCGCGGAGCCCTCACGGAGCGGCTGCTGGCCACTCCGCTGGCGGAGCTGCAGGCCATCGAACTCGACCGCGACCTGGTGGCGGGCCTGCGTCAGCGCTTCGCAGGCGATCAAAGGTTCCAGTTGCTGGAGGGCGATGTGCTGCGCCTGGATCTGCCCCTGGCCGACAAGGTGGTGGCCAACATCCCTTACAACATCACCGGGCCCCTGCTGGAGCGGCTGGTGGGCCGGCTTGACCGCCCCCTGGCCGTCCCCTACCGGCGGCTGGTGCTGCTCGTGCAGCAGGAGGTGGGTGAGCGGATCCGGGCGGTGGCCGGCAGCAGCGCCTTCAGCGCCCTGAGTGTTCGCCTGCAACTGCTGGCGAGCTGCCGTTCGGTCTGTACCGTTCCCCCGCGCTGCTTCCAGCCACCCCCCCGGGTGATGTCGGAGGTGATCGTGCTCGATCCGCTGCCGCCATCAGGGCGGCTTCAGCCCGAGCTGGCCGGGCGGCTGGAGGGCCTGCTCAGGCGTTGCTTCGCCGCCCGGCGCAAGATGCTGCGCAACACCCTGGCCGGGCTCTGGAGCGAAGGGGAGCTGGCCGAGCGGGCCGGGCGCGCCGGGGTTGTCCTGCAGCAGAGGCCCCAGGAACTCTCCCCTCAGCAGTGGGTGGAGCTGACCCGGCAGCTGGGTCCCACCGCAGAGAACCCAGCCATGTCGTTCTCTCCCCTCCCCGATGACCCGTCCCATGGTTGACCCCTTGCTCCAGGACATCAGCTCGGCTCCGCTGCTGGTGGAGGCACCGGCCAAGATCAACCTGCATCTGGAGGTGCTCGGGCTGCGGGCCGATGGCTTCCATGAGCTGGCGATGGTGATGCAGAGCCTCGATCTGGCCGACCGCCTGGCGATCGAGCCCCGAAGCGATGGCGCGATCCTGCTGCGCTGCCAGGACAGCCGCCTCCCCACCGATGGAGGCAACCTGGTGGTGCGGGCCGCCGAGCGCCTCAGGCAGCACGCCGGCAGGCCTGAACTGGGGGCCACGATCGAGCTGGAGAAACGCATCCCGATCGGCGCCGGCCTGGCCGGGGGCTCCAGCGACGGGGCCGCTGCCCTGTTGGGGCTCAACCAGGTCTGGGGGTTGGAGCTCGACACCGACGAGCTGCGGCTGCTGGCGGGGGAGCTGGGCTCGGATGTGCCCTTCACCCTGGCCGGCGGCACCCAGCTCTGCTTCGGCCGGGGGGAAATCCTCGAGCCCGTGAAGCTGCCCGAGGCTGGCCCCCAGGGGGTGGGAGCCCAGGGGGCCGAAGACCTGGCGGTGCTGCTGATCAAGGATCCAGCCGCCAGTGTCTCCACCCCCTGGGCCTACGGCCGCTGCCGTGAGCTCAGGGGGGATTTCTATCTCACGTGCGAGAGCGACTTCGAGCAGCGTCGGCAGAGCCTGCGCGGCGGAGCGCTGCTGGCCGCCCTGCGGGGGGAGCGGGGCCTGCCGCCCCTGCGCAACGACCTGCAGGCGGTGGTGGAGCCGGAGCAGGAGAGTGTGCGTCTGGGGCTGAGCCTGCTGCGTCAGGCCAGGGATCCCCTGGCGGTGGCCATGAGTGGGTCAGGGCCGAGCCTGTTCGCCCTCTTCGCCGGTCTGGAGCGGGCCGAAGCGGCCCGTGGTCAGCTCGGGGATGCCCTGGCCGTTGGGGGCTTCGAGGCCTGGTGCTGCCGCTGCAGCAGCATGGGCGTCAGGATCCTGCAACCAGACGAGACCCCATGAGCGCTCCGGAGCCCATCGAGTCACAGCCGGGCGCACCCCGCAAGGGTCCGCTCAGTTTTCTCTCCGGCGCCCTCACCAGCGGGCTGCTGGCCTGGGTCTGCCTGGGCCTGAGCCAGCGGGTGGTGGCCTGGTACAGCCTGCATCCCCCCCACTACAGCAAGCCCTTCGCCCAGAGCATCGGCACGGCCATGAAGACCCTGGTGGTGGGCATGAGCTTTCTGGCCACCTTCACCTTCGCTTTCGTCGCCCTGGGGTTGACCCTTGTCTTCATTCGCAGCTTGCTGCCGGTGGACCAGGGCGAGCCTTCCTAGTCTTCTGAGCAGCCCGTTACCGCCATGACTCCCCACGACCTCGGCCTGCTGGCCCTGCTGCTCTCCCCGGGCATGCTGCTCTCGGTGCTGCTGCTGGCCACGTTCGCCGCCGGTGGGTGAGCTCACCGGCCAGCTCCCGCGAGCCGACGCCTGAGATAAGTTGGCCGCTCCACCGGCACTTGCCGGGTTCGCACACCGTCCGTGGCCGAGACCCTTCTCTTCAACGCCCTGCGCGACGCCATCGACGAGGAGATGGCCCGTGACCCCTACGTGTGCGTGATCGGGGAGGACGTCGGCCAGTACGGCGGGTCCTACAAAGTGACCAAGGATCTCTACGAGAAATACGGCGAACTGCGGGTGCTGGACACCCCGATCGCCGAGAACAGTTTCACCGGCATGGCCGTCGGGGCCGCGATGACGGGCCTGCGCCCGATCGTGGAGGGCATGAACATGGGCTTCCTGCTGCTGGCCTTCAACCAGATCTCCAACAACATGGGGATGCTGCGCTACACCAGCGGCGGCAACTACACCATTCCCACCGTGGTGCGCGGCCCCGGTGGAGTGGGGCGCCAGCTGGGCGCAGAGCACAGCCAGCGTCTGGAGGCCTACTTCCACGCTGTCCCCGGCATCAAGATCGTGGCGGTGAGCACCCCCACCAATGCCAAAGGGCTGATGAAGGCCGCGATCCGCGACAACAACCCCGTGCTCTTCTTCGAGCATGTGCTCCTCTACAACCTCAGCGAGGACATCCCCGAAGGGGATTACATCTGCTCTCTCGACCAGGCCGAGGTGGTGCGCGAGGGCAAGGACGTGACGATCCTCACCTACTCACGCATGCGCTACCACTGCCTCAAGGCGGTGGAGCAGCTCGAGGCCGATGGCGTCAGTGTGGAACTGATCGATCTGGTCAGCCTCAAGCCCTTCGACCTCGAGACCATCACCCGATCGATCCGCAAGACCCACAAGGTGCTGGTGGTGGAGGAGTGCATGAAGACCGGCGGCATCGGCGCCGAACTGCTGGCCCTGATCACCGAGCACTGCTTCGACGATCTCGACGCCCGGCCCGTGCGCCTCTCCAGCCAGGACATTCCCACCCCTTACAACGGCGCCTTGGAGAATCTGACCATCATCCAGCCCCGGCAGATCGTCGAGGCGGCGCGGCAGCTCAAGGCAGGCACGATCTGAGATGGCACGCCAGCAGGGGTTGTTCGCCCTGATCCTGGCCCTGGCGATCGCCGCCGGGGCTGTTCTGTTCAGTTTTCCCCTGCAGCTTGGGCTGGATCTGCGCGGCGGCAGCCAGCTCACCCTGCAGGTGATGCCGGCGGGTGCGATCAAAACCGTGAGAAAGGAGCAGCTGGAGGCCGTCAAGGAGGTGCTCGACCGCCGTGTGAACGGCCTTGGAGTGGCCGAATCCACCCTCCAGACCATCGGAGACGACCAGCTGGTTCTGCAGCTGCCCGGCGAACAGGACCCCACCAGGGCGGCCAAGGTGTTCGGCACCACGGCCCTGCTCGAATTCCGCGCCCAGAAACCCGGCACCGAGCAGGAGATGCAGGGGCTGCTGCGGCTGAAGCGCCAGGCCCAGTCGGTGCTCGACCTCAGCCGCAGGCGCACGACCCCGGATCCGTCTCCAACCACCCCGGCAGGACAACCGCCGGCCCCCACGCCCAGCTTTCCGGAGGAGGATCTGGCCAGGGCCTTGCGGGAACTCGGGGTCTCCGTGCCTCAAGGGGCCGGCGAAACCGAGCAGATCGAAGCGCTGCTCGAGGAGGTGAACAAACGGGTGGTGGCCCTCTACGAGCCGGCGGCCCTCACCGGCAAGGACCTGGTCACCGCTGGCCGCCAGCAGCAGCAGACCGGCACGGGCTGGGACGTGACGCTCACCTTCAACCGCCAGGGGGGTGAGGCCTTTGCCCGCCTGACCCAGTCGATTGCGGGCAGCGACAGGCTGCTGGGCATCGTCCTGGATGGTCGCTCGATCAGCGAAGCCTCCGTGAGCCAGGAGTTCGCCGCAGCCGGCATCACCGGTGGGGCCGCCAGCATCACCGGTAACTTCACAGCCGAGGAAGCCCGCGATCTGGAGGTTCAACTGCGGGGCGGCTCCCTGCCCCTCCCGGTGAAGATCCTCGAGGTGCGCACCGTCGGCCCCCTGCTGGGGGCTGAGAACATCCGCACCAGCCTGGTGGCGGCCCTGGCGGGCCTGGCCCTGGTGGCGGTGTTCATGGTGGTGGTCTATCGGCTCCCCGGAGCCGTGGCCGTGGTGGCTCTCAGCCTTTATGCCCTCTTCAACCTCGCCAGCTACGCCCTGATTCCCGTCACCCTGACCCTGCCGGGCATCGCCGGATTCATCCTCTCGATCGGCATGGCGGTGGACGCCAATGTGCTCATCTTCGAGCGGGTGAAGGAGGAACTGCGCTCCGGCAACACCCTGATCCGCTCGATCGACGGTGGCTTCTCCCTGGCCTTCTCATCGATCCTCGATGGCCATGTCACCGGCCTGATCAGCTGCATCGCCCTCTTCGCCCTGGGCACCGGCCTGGTCAAGGGATTTGCGGTCACCCTCGGCATCGGTCTGCTGCTCAGCCTGTTCACCGCCCTCTCCTGCACCCGCGTGCTTCTGCGCCTGATGATGAGTTACCCCACCCTGCGGCGCCCCAGCTACTTCCTGCCCAGCCGCCAGCGGCCCTCGCCAGCCGCCTGAGCATCCATGACTTCCTCCCCATCGGGATCGGGCGCCTCAGCACCGATCCAGTACTTCCGCATCACGCGCCACCGGCGCATCGCCTGGTGGGGCTCCGTCGTGGCCTGCCTGATCAGCCTGATCGGCATGGCCCTCTGCTGGCTCAACCCCGCCATCGGCGCGCCGCTCAAGCCCGGCCTCGACTTCACCGGTGGCACCCGAATCCAGATGGAGAGGGCCTGCGAGCCTGACTGCTCGGCGATCTCCGTGCCCGAGGTGAGCGCCAGTCTTGGAACCCTCCAGCTTCCCGCTGAGAACGGTCAGGCAGCGCCAAGCCTCGCTGGCGCTCCGGTGCAGGTGCTCGACCAGGGTCGCTCGATCGAGCTGCGTCTGCCCAGCCTCAGCGCCGGGCAGGGAACCAGCGTGATCCAGCAGCTGGCCGCCAGCCTGGGGCCCTTCAAGGACGGCGGCACGTCGGTCGACACGATCGGGCCCACCCTGGGGGCACAGTTGCTGCGCAGCAGCCTCATTTCCCTGCTGGTCAGCTTCGCGGCCATCGCCCTCTACATCACGCTCCGCTACGACAGGGTGTTCGCCTTTCTGGCGATTCTCTGCCTGGCCCACGACGTGCTGATCACCACCGGGCTGTTCGCCTGGCTCGGGTTGCTGCGGGGAATCGAAGTGGATTCCCTCTTCGCCGTGGCCCTGATCACCGTGGCCGGGTATTCGGTGAACGACACCGTGGTGGTCTTCGACCGGATCCGCGAGCAGAAGGCCAACCTGGGGGGAGTTCCCTTCAGTGAGCAGGTGGACGTGGCCGTGGATGCCACCTTGACCCGCTCGATCTACACCTCCCTCACCACGCTGCTGCCCCTGCTGGGGATCCTCTTCTTCGGCGGCAGCAGTCTGTTCTGGTTCTCCGTGGCCCTCACCTTCGGCATCAGCGTGGGCAGCTGGTCGAGCATCGGCCTGGCCCCCACCCTGCTGCCTCTGCTCAGTGGCAAGGGCTTCGTCGGACCCAGTGCCGGGAATGGGGCGACGCCAGCGGGCGTGGCTTGATGCCGCGCGTCCCGCCGCTGATCCCACTGCTGCTGGTCCTGTTGGCGTTCGGGGATCTGAGGTCGGAACTGCGGCTCCTGCTCGACCATTTCACCTGGTCGTCGCTGGTGACGGCCATGCAGCAGCATCCCCTGGCCGTGGCGGTGCTGGTGCTTACGCCCAGTCTGATCCGCCACTACCGCTGATCAGGTCCAGCGATCCATCATCTGCTCCACCAGCACGCGCTGACAGATCACCTGCAGCACCACCACCAGCGGCAGAGCCAGCAGCACTCCGGGCAGGCCGAGCAGGGCGCCCAGGCTCAACTGGGCCATCAGGGCCACGGTGGGCAGCAGGTTGACCGTGCGGCTGAGCAGCAGGGGGGTGAGCACGAAGGCTTCGGCGTTCTGCAGCAGCAGCCGCAGCACCAACACCTGGACCACCTTGGCAGGGGAGATCAGCAGGGCCACCGCCAGGGGCAGAAGCGTGGCCACCGTGGGGCCGATCGTGGGCACAAAGGTGAGCAGACCGCAGACCAGTCCGCTCAGCAGGGCCAGGGGAACCTGAAGCAGGGCCAGACCAGCCCAGGTGAAGAGGAACACGGTGACCGCCGAGAGCGTCATCCCTGCCAGCCAGCCGCCGAGCGCCTGGCGCGACTCCCGCAGCAGCGACTGCATCGAACCGCGCCAGAACTGGGGCGTGGCGGCCAGCACCAGCCGTTGGTGCGGCCTTGGATCCAGGGCCAGCAGGATCGCCAGAAGCACCATCAGCAGGATCTGGATGGTGGAATTGGCGGCGCCGCCGGCCACCCCCAGCAGCTGACTACCCAGGGGCTGCAGTTTCTCCCAGGTGGCCAGCTCCAGCAGCCTGTCTTCGAGGCCGCGAAAGGCCGTGGAGCCTCCCGCCAGGTCCCCCAGCCGCTGCAACAGCACCGGCAGCAACTGGGTGAGCTGGTTGGCCTGCTGCAACAGTTCAGGCAGCAACAGGTCCGACACCTTCCAGCCCACCACCACCAGGGCCACCATCACCAGGGCCACGGCGCTGGGGCGGTTCAGGGGCAGTCGACGGCGCAGGAGGCTCACCGGCACGTCCAGCGCCACGGCCAGCACCACGGCCCCGAAGAGCACCAGCAGCACCCAGCGCAGTTCCCACACCAGCAGCGCCAGCAGCACCAGGGCGAGGGTCCCCAGCAGGGCACGGCCGTTCATGGGGACAGGCGCTGACGCTTCCAGGGATCCAGGATGTCGTGGATGATCACCTCGCGCACGATCACCTGGACGCACACGGCCATCGGCAGAGCCAGCAGCAGCCCCAGCGGCCCGAACACAATCGTGAACAGGAACTGGGCCGTGAGGGTGAGGCCCGGCAGCAGGTGCACTTTGGCGTGCATCACCGATGGGGTGATCACATAGCTCTCCAGGTTCTGAACCACCACATAGAGGCCGAGCACGGCCAGGGCCTTCCAGGGGGCGTCGAGCAGAGCCACCGACATCGGGAACACCGTGCTCAGGGTGGGACCCACGTTCGGAATCACATTGAGCAGACCCGCCAGCAGGGCATTGGCCACCACCAGCTTCACCCCCAGCAGCGACAGGCCGACGCCCGCCAGCAGAGCCACGAACAGGGAGCTGATCACCACCCCCACCATCCAGGCGCTCAGGGCCGCTCCGCAGAGATCCAGCACACGCCCGAAGCGGCGGCGGTAGAAGGAGGGAGCCAGCAGCACCAGCACACCGCGGTAGGCGGTGGGTTGCACCGCCAGCATCAGGCTCACCGCTATCACGAAGACAAACTGCAGGGTGCCGCTGCCCAGGTTGCTGGCCAGGCCCAGCAGCCGCAGGGCTCCCCCTCCAAGACCACCCGCCACCACCTCGGGGCTGGGCCCCTCGGACGGCCAGAGCTGCTGCAACCACTCCAGCGAGCCGTCATGGCGGCCATAGAGGATCCGGCTCACGTTGGAGAGCACCCGGCGCGCCAGGCCGATCAGCACATCAGCCGCGTCTGGGAGCTTGGCCAGCAGCTCCGCGAACTGCTCCACGAAGGGAGGAATCAGCACCGCACTGCCCACCACCACCACCAGGGCCAGTCCCACCAGGCTGATCACCAGAGCCAGGGGCCTGGGGCAGCCCAGACGCTCGCGCACGGCGCCCACCAGGGTGCAGATCGCCAGGGCCAGCACCACGGCGGCAAACAGCTGCAACAGCAGCCCCCGCAGGTTCCAGAGCAGGGCCACGGCGGCGATGATGGCCGCCAGGCCCAGCCATTGCCCGAATTTCAAGCGTCTGCGGGTTCGCCCTCGGCGCCCGGATCGGGACTGGCGTCCGGGGTGTCGGGCTCCCCGTCCTTCTCGGCGAAGCCGAGACCATGGCCGGCGGCGTAGCGCTCGGCGAAACGCATGAAGCGGCCGAAGTCCTCTTCCGTCTTCCAGGTGTAGGTGGCCTCGAGGGCACTGGGTTTGCCGTTCACGAAGCGGGCCTTCACCTCCCGCGTCACCAGTTCACCTTCCTCGTCGAGCAGGAACATGCCGGTGATGTCGCCCATGGTTTCAGGGGCGAGCGCCTGGGGTTGCTCGAACACGAACAGGGCCTGGCCGGTTCGTCCATCGCGGGAGCGGGTCAGCCGGATATCGGGAACCACGGGCTCGTCCACCCCGCGAAAGAACTGAATGGCCGTCATCGGGGTGGGGCAAAGTCCGATCCTAAGCAGAGCCTCCGATCCCGCCTTCAGGGTTCACATGGGCTTGATCTTCCGGGCCGGCTCCAGCAGCACTGGCCAGCCAACCCTGCTCCCGCAGCCAGTCGGCCGCACGCCGCTCATCCCAGTCGTGAAGCTCCAGAGAGCTGTGGCTGGCGCCGGCCACCGGCCGCTTGCGCTGCCGCTCCAGCTCGTGGTCGTAGCAGCGGTCGTAGTAGTCGAGCATCCAACGGCAGGCCTCGCTCCAGTCGCGACTCTCGATCGCCGCCAGGGCCGCCTGGGTGCGGGCGGGTCCCAGCCGCCGGGCGATCCGCCGGGTGGCCTCCGAGAGGGCTTCAGGGTCCTGCCCCCCGTACACCTGCACCAGCCGGCGCAACCGCTCGCTGAGCGGGCGACGGATCTCCAGCACCGCAGCGTTCTGCATCTGCCGCCAGAGGCCTGCGGGAATGCGACAGCGCCCCACCTGGGCGCTTTCGGCCTCCAGCCAGATCGCCTCGGCCCCACGGCAGGCCTCCAGGGACGCCGCCAGCCGGTTTTCATAGTGCTCGTTGCTTGGCTGAGGTGGCATCCCGAGGCCTCCGAAGCTGCTGCCGCGGTGGTGGGCCAGGCCTTCGAGATCGACCACGGCCAGGCCGCGATGGGCCAGCTCCAGCAGCAGGTCGGTCTTGCCGGTGCCTGTGCGCCCCCCCAGCAGGCGCAGGGGCCATGAGCGCTCGAAGCGGGCAAGCACCCAGCGGCGGTAGGCCTTGTAGCCCCCCTCCAGCAGCTGTACGGGCAGCCCGAGGGTTTCGGCCAGCCAGCCAATGCTGGCGGAGCGCATGCCGCCGCGCCAGCAATGGATGCGCAGGGGCCCGCCGCCAGCGTCCTGGTGGTGGGCGAGGAGCCCATCGCCGAGGACCGCCAGCTTCGGGCCCACCAGGGCCAGCCCGGCTCGAACCGCCTGTTGGGAACCCCGCTGCTTGTAGGTCAGCCCCACCTCAGCCCGCTCATGGTCGCTGAACAGGGGCAGGTTGCGGGCTCCGGGGATGTGCCCATGGGCGAACTCCGCCGGGCTACGCACATCCAGCACCGCTCCCTCGCCTTGCAGGAAGGCATCGATCGCCAGCCACGACGCCATCGCGCCCCATCCCACGGACCTTGCCTGACATAGTGGGCCCACGCAGGCCAGGCTCAGGCCCGCCGAACTCCATGCTTTCCGGTCCACCCGCTTCCGCCACGGCCAGCGCCGAACAGCTGCTCGAGCGCTTCGGTTCGAGCTCCCCGCGGCAGCGGCGGAGTCTGCTTCCCCAGATCGAGGCCCGCCTCCCGGAGCTGCGCCCCCTGTTGCTGGAAGCCCTCTCGCGCCACGATCCCGAGGGGGACGACTGGATCGCAGGGGTCTGGGTTCAGGCCTTGATGGCCCAGGACGACAGCCACAGGACCGCTTTGCTCGAGGGCCATCCGGACGGTTGGCTGCGCGTGGGGAGTGATGCCGGCATCTCCTACGCCTCTCTGCAGGAGGCCCTGGCCCAGCGCCGCTTCGAGCAGGCGGACCGGATCACCAGCGAGGTGCTCAGGCAGCTGGCCGGAGCTGAAGCGATGCGCCGGGGCTACGTGTATTACAGCGAGGTGGCTCCCATGCCCCCCCTCGATCTGACCAGCCTCGATCGGCTCTGGGTGGTCTACTCACGGGGCCGCTTCGGATTCTCCGTGCAGGGAAGGCTGCTGAGGGCCTGCAACGGCCGCTGGGAGCAGCTCTGGCCCAGGCTGGGCTGGAAGTGTGAGGGCACCTGGACCCGCTACCCCAGTGCGTTCCAGTGGAACCTGGAGGCGCCGGAGGGCCACATGCCCCTGATCAATCAGTTGCGCGGTGTGCGGCTGATGGACGCCCTGCTCAACCACCCGGCCGTGCAACAAAGAATCAGCACCCGTTGAGCCGGGGGCGGCACGGAGCGTTAGGGTCAAATTCAGCCCTGGTTGGTGTGGATGCTTCGGCGCCTGATCACTCCGCTGCGGTGGACCGATTTCATCACTCCCTCCACCCTGCAGCTCGCACCACTGGTGGAGCTGCTGCTGGAGCCGATGGCAACAGCCGCCAACCTGGCGGAGCTGCAACTCGGACTGCAGGAGGCCCTGGTCAATGCGGTCAGGCACGGCAATGGCGGTGATCCAAGCAAGTGCCTGCGCATCCGCCGGATCCTCACCCCCCACTGGGTGATCTGGCAGATCCAGGATGAGGGCTGTGGTGTGCCGGTGTGCGCCCGCTCCAACGAACTGCCCGAGCGCAGTGATGCCTGCTGCGGCAGAGGTTTCTTCCTGATTCACCACTGCTTCGACGACGTGCGCTGGAGCGAGCGGGGCAACCGCCTGCAGCTGGCGGCCCAGCGACACCGGGTCTGAACCCCAGACCAGGAATCCCGTGGATTCAGTGGCCGTGGCTGGGGCAACCGGGGTCGCGCAGGTCCCCCTTCAGCCAGGCCAGCCCATGCTCGAGCAGTTCGATCGCCCGTTGCTGGGCATCACCCTCAAGGCGCTGGGGCGGGCTCTGCTCAGAGAGCAGATGCACCAGGGCTGCAGCCACCTGCTCAGCCGCGCGCCTGGGCTTGTGACCCTTCAGGGCATGCCAGTCACGGCCGTCGATGGCCAGCAGCCGCTGGAGCTCCTCGGCCAGCTGGCGGCTGGGGTCCGGCCAGGTCTGAGGGGATCCGCTCCGCGTGGGGGCAGCGGGCGCTGAAGAAAGCGGCACTGGACGGAGGACGTGATGAAGATCCATCCTGACGCGATGGCCTTCTCTTCGCGGCGTCGACCGGGTCGCCGATTCCGTCGACCGCTCAAGCGGGTGATCCGTCGCCGTTCCGGCTGGTTGCATGGGCTCTCCACCCTGCTCACGGTGGCCTCTCAGGGGGAGCGGCTGTCCGCCGCGGAAGCCGAGAGCCCCGGCGACCTCTCCAGCAACTGGCGACGGTTGAACCAACGGCTTGAGCTGGGTCAACGGTTGCTGGATCCCCTGCCCACCGCTCTGCGCGCCAGCCGGTGGCAGGAGACGGTGCTCTGGAAGGCCCTGCGCTGGGGCGGGCTCGGGATGCTCCTGGCCTGGTGGCTGTTGCGCTAGACGGCCAGCAGCGGCTGGGGGGCCTCCTCCAGCAGACCCACCAGGTAGGGGCTGCCCTCGGAGAACAGGCCTCCGCTGGCGAAGAGAACCTCCTTGGGGGGGACGGGGAGGGCCAGGGGGTCGACGGCCGGATCACTCAGCGGGGGGACAGCGGCCACAGAGGCCGGGGTGGGGCGCTGAAGCTGGCCCCGACGCCAGGCGTGATGCAGGGAGCGGCGCCGGCGGTCCTCCTGAAGCACCAGTCTGTCGGCTCCGGCGCGTGGACTCTCCCCTGCCAAAAGAGGGGTGCGCAGGCGAATGCCGTAGCCGTGAGCTTCGATCTGGACGTGTCCTTCCATCAGCACCGTCTGAAAAGACCAGCCCTGCAACCAACGCAGATGGAACGGATTGGTCATGGGACTAACGCGCAGAGATGTCTATGAAAACTATTCAGAATCTGCAAGGTCTGCCTCAGGAGGGGGAGGGATGTGCTCAAGCGCGGACTTCACTCAAGACAGGGGCTTGGTGGCGGACCAGACCCGGGTCATGAAATGGGAGCGGGCGCTGATGCCGCTGAAGCCGGCCTGGCCAAGGCGGGCTTCGATGTCGTCAGAGATGTAATCGCGGTAGTAGGGCTCATGGAAGGCCCGGCGGAAATTCTCCAGCGCGACGGAGAACTCTGGTGAATCGGCCAGCTGGATCGAGTCGGCCAGCACCAGCACGCCACCGGGTTCGATCACCCGGAAACATTCCTGCAGCACGTTCTGACGGGCTTCACCGGGAAGCTCATGGAAGAGGAACACACAGCTCACCGCCTGGAAGGTGGCGTCGGCGAAGGGAAGGCTCTCGGCGTTGCCCTGCACCAGCTGGGGCAACTCACCCGGCAGCTGGCTGAGGCAACGGTTGGCTTCACGCAGGTAGGAGGCGGAGAGGTCGAGGCCCACCAGCTGGATCCCAGGGAGGCCACCACGCAGCTGGCGCAGGGTCCGGCCGGTGCCCGTGGCCACATCCAGCAGGCGCAGCTGACCCGGAGAGCGCTGGGCGAAGGCCCTCAGCCCCCGTTGTAGAGGGCTGATCAGCCGGCGGCGCATGGCATCGGCGCTGCCGTTGAAGAGGATTTCAACCTGGAGGTCGTAGAGCGCGGCGGAATGGTCGCTCAGGTAGCCATCGGTCTGATGGTGAAAGTTCTGCAGGTAATAGGAGGGATAGTCCTCCAGGCGAATGTGCCGGGGAAGATCCCGCACCTTGCGCTGGGTGCGGCGGTTCCACTGCCGGGGAGTCTCGAGCCAGACCAGGGGGTAGCGGGCCGCCCAGTCGAGCCACGGGGCATCGAAGAGCAGGGAGGGTGGATAGAGACCGCTCTCGGCCTCCTGCCAGTCGGTCTCCAGCAGCCGGTCCATCGAGGCCTTGAGGGCCAGGCTCATCTGCGGCGGCACCGGCACAGTCTTGGGGACCCCCTGGGGATCAACCAGACGCATCAGCCGTGATCCCAGCTCCTTGTGGGCCAGCCCCATGATCGTCTTGCCCTGCTGCAGGGCCTGATAGGCGAATTTGCTGACGGTGTCGGGCATGGGGTGCCGGTGGGAAGACGGCGGCAAGGGCCCTCCATTTCAGCCGATCCATCCCCTGGCTGCGAGCGCCAGAGGGGCGTGAAGGCCTGCGAAGACAAGCCGGGCTCCGGTAGCAATCGCTACAGAATGGTTCCAGGCCATCGGGAGCTCCGGCCATGGGCCCTGCATCCAGTCAACAGATCGACCCCACCGTCCTGGCCTGGGCCCGGGCCCACCGCCGCCAGCGACGACGCCATGCCGCCGAACTGGCCCAGATCACCCTCCATCACGACCCCGGCGATCGCCGGGAAGCCATCGGGCAGCAGCTGGCCTGGACTCGCCGGCGGGAGCGCGCCCGCCATCTCCACACCAGTGCCCTGGCCCAGCTCAGGCGTCGTAATACAGGCTGAACTCGTAGGGATGGGGTCGTTGCCGCAACTGCTGCACCTCCTCGTACTTGAGGGCGATCCAGTTGCTGATCAGGTCGTCGCTGAACACATCCCCGGCGAGCAGGTAGTCCTTGTCGGCCTCGAGGGATTCCAGGGCGCCGCTGAGCGACGCGGGCACCGTGGCGACATGCTCCAGCTCCTCGGCAGCCAACTCGAACAGATCCAGATCCATTCCGTCGCCAGGATCGATCTGCTGGCGGATTCCATCGAGCCCTGCCATCAGCATCGCCGAAAAGGCCAGGTAGGGGTTGGCCATGGCATCGCCGGTGCGGAACTCGAGGCGCTTCGCCCTGGGGTTGTCGCCACTGAGGGGGATGCGCACGGCCGCCGAGCGGTTCCCCTGGGAATACACCAGGTTCACAGGTGCCTCGAAGCCGGGCACCAGGCGCTTGTAGCTGTTGGTGGTGGGGTTGGTGAAGGCGAGGAAGCTAGGGGCATGTCTGAGCAGACCGCCGATGTACCAGCGGGCCGTCTGGGAGAGGTCGGCGTAGGTGCCCAGACCGAAGAACAGGGGTTGCCCCCCTTTCCAGAGGCTCTGATGCACGTGCATGCCACTGCCGTTGTCGGCGAACACCGGCTTGGGCATGAAGGTGGCGGTGCGGCCGTACCTGCGGGCCACGTTGCGCACCACGTATTTGTAGGACATCACATTGTCGGCCGCGCTGATCAGCTCCGCGAACTTCATGCCCAGCTCCTGCTGGCCGGCGGCCCCCACCTCGTGGTGATGCTTCTCGATCGGGACCCCCAGTTGCCCCAGGGTCAGCAGCATCTCGCTGCGGATGTCCTGAAAGACATCGTTGGGTGGTAGTGGGAAATACCCCTCCTTGAGATTCATCTTGTAAGCGAGGTTCCCCCCCTCCTCTTGCCGACCGGAATTCCAGGGGGCTTCGATCGAGTCGACGCTGTAGGAGCAGCCGGCCTCGCTGGAGCTGTAGCGGACGTCCTCGAACAGGAAGAACTCCGGTTCCGGTCCGAAGAAGGCCGTGTCGGCCAGGCCCGTGCCGGCCAGATGAGCCAGCGCCCGCTCGGCCAGCGCCCTGGGGCAGCGTCCATAGGGCTGCCCGCTGCGGGGCTCCCGGATCGAGCAGATCAGGCTGAGGGTCTTGTGACGGAAAAACGGATCGATCCAGGCCGTGGACGGATCGGGCACCATCGCCATGTCCGATTGATTGATCGCCTTCCAGCCGCGGATCGAAGAGCCATCGAAGGCCAGGCCCGTGCGGAAGGCCTCCTCATCGAGCATCTCGGCGCAGACGGTGAGGTGCTGCCATTTGCCATGGAGGTCGGCGAACTTGAGGTCGATCAGCTCGAGAGCCTCGTCCTTGATCCGGCGAAGCACATCCTGGGCTGAGCTGACCATGGGGAGGCAGAGGCGGTTTGGAGGGGCAGAGGCTGCGGGCACCGGAGGGCGACCGCCGCGACTGATCGTCCGACCGTGACAGGCAGCCTCCGGTAACCGTTGTAACCCTCAATCCGGAGAACCCCAGGGAGCCGCCATGGGGCCAGGCTGCGTAACCGTTTCTGTCAGATTGGCCAGATCCCATGGCTGGACAGGGTTTTGGCCAAACACGGGTGCTAGCTTCCGCTCCAGGTGCGACGATCTCAACGTCATGCGCGATGCCATCACCGGCCTGATCGGCCGGTATGACCAGCTGGGGCGCTATCTCGATCGTGCGGCGATCGACCGCATCGCCACGTACCACGCCCAGGCCGAGGTGCGCCTGGCGGCCGTGGAGATGATCAATCGGGAGGCGGCTGAGATCGTTCGGGACGCCAGCCGCCGCCTGTTCGAGCAGGACCCCGAGCTTCTGCTGCCTGGCGGCAACGCCTACACCACCCGTCGGCTGTCCGCCTGCCTGCGGGACATGGACTATTTCCTGCGCTATGCCAGCTACGCGCTGGTGGCCGACGATCCCACCATCCTCAACGAGCGGGTGCTCAATGGCCTCGACGACACCTACAAGAGCCTTGGTGTGCCCACCGGGCCAACGGTGCGCAGCATCGTGCTGCTGGGGGAGGTGCTGGCCGAGCGGCTGTCGGATGCAGGCCTGGAGCCTGCGGATCTGATCCAGGCCCCGTTCGAGCACATGGCCCGCGGCCTGGCCGCCTCCGACTTGAGGGTCGGCTGAGCGGCCGATGGCCCTCTGCTTAGGCTGACGTACACCGTTCCTTCGTTGCGCTGCAGGCCTTGGTCACCCTGTCCTCCTCCCCTTCCACCTCCTCGGCGGCCGCCGTGAGCAACCGCCATCGCCTGCAGCTGGGGCCGATCGCCACCCCTGACCGCCTCCTGCTCGGCCCAGGGCCCTCGAACGCCCACCCCACGGTGCTGCAGTCGCTTGCTCGCACCCCGATCGGCCATCTCGATCCGCTCTACATCGAGCTGATGGGAGAGGTTCAGGATCTGCTGCGCTACGCCTGGCAGACCGAGAATCGCCTCACCATCCCCATGAGCGGCACGGGCAGTGCCGCCATGGAGGCCACCCTGGCCAACACGGTGGAGCCCGGCGACAAGGTGCTGGTGGCGGTGAAGGGCTACTTCGGTCTGCGGCTGGTGGACATGGCCGGTCGCTACCGGGCCGAGGTGGCCACGATCGAGCGGCCATGGGGTGAGGCCTTCACGCTGGAGGAGATCGAGCAGGCCCTCGACACCCACCGACCGGCCATCCTGGCGATGGTCCATGCCGAAACCTCCACCGGCGTCTGCCAGCCGATGGAAGGGATCGGTGAGCTCTGCCGCCGCTACGACTGCCTTCTCCTGCTCGACACGGTCACCTCCCTGGGAGCCGTGCCCCTGCATCTCGACGCCTGGGGGGTGGACCTCGCCTACAGCTGCAGCCAGAAGGGGCTGAGCTGCCCGCCTGGCCTCGGCCCCTTCACCATGGGGGAGCGTGCCGAAGCCAAGCTGGCCGCCCGCACCGGCAAGGTGCCCAACTGGTACCTGGATGTGTCGCTGCTCAACCAGTACTGGGGCAGCAACCGGGTCTACCACCACACCGCTCCGGTGAACATGAACTTCGGCATGCGCGAAGCCCTGCGCCTGCTCGCCGAAGAGGGCCTGGAGAACGCCTGGAGCCGACACCGCAGCAACGCCGAACGTCTCTGGGCGGGCCTGGAGCGCCTCGGACTGGAACTCCACGTGCCCGAGCACCTGCGCCTGCCCACCCTCACCACGGTGCGCATTCCCGAGGGGATCGACGGCAAGGCCTTTGCGCTCCACCTGCTCAACACCCATGGCATCGAGGTGGGCGGTGGGCTGGGAGCCCTCGCGGGCAAGGTCTGGCGGATCGGCCTGATGGGGTACAACAGCCAGCCTGAGAACGTCGACCTGCTGCTCAACCTGCTGGAAACGGAACTACCCGCCTTCCGTCAGTCCCAGCCGTTTGCCACCGTCGCCTGACGGCGCCGACGGCGCCTGAACCAGTCCTCCAGCAGCTCTCTGGCCTCACCCTTCAGCACCGCCTGGCCCACCTCCATGTGGTGATGGGCGCTGGGATCGAGGGCCAGGTTCAGGCAGCCCCCCAGAGCTCCGCGCTTGGGGTCGCCGGCAGCGAACACCACCCGTCCCATGCGGGCCTGGATCAAGGCGCCCGCACACATCGGGCAGGGCTCCAGGGTCACCAGCAGGGTGCAGGAATTGAACCGCCAGTCGTTTCTCAGGTGAGCAGCCTGGGACATGGCCACCAGTTCGGCATGGCCGAGGGGATCCTGCTGCCGGTGCCGCCGGTTCGTTCCCCAGCCCAGGGCACGGCCGGCTGAGTCGAGAACGACCGCAGCCACGGGAATTTCACCAGCCTCTCCCGCCCGGCGCGCCACCCTGAGCAAGCGCTCCATCCAGAGCTGCTGGCTGCCGACGGGCAGCGGGGCTGGAGAGGGCATCGACACCGACGACTGCTGTGACGCAGGACCCCCCCGAGACTGACAGCCCATCACCGGAAGGCCCCCAGGGCACGCACATCACAAGAGAGAATGAGTGCCCCGACCGCCTTGCCCTTGGCCGTCTCGCCTCACCTGGAGCGGGCGCTCGACCCCCCACCCTTCGCCGCGCCGGATGGCTTCGATGCGGATCTCGAGGCCTTCCTGCAGGACGCCTCTCATCAGCTCTGCCACTGGCTGGGTTCGGCGCTGAGCCGTCCTCCCCTGCCGGGGCTGAGTCTGCTGCCGGCTGTGGAGCCGGAAGACCACGGCCTTGGCGCCGAGAGGCTGCTCGCCGATCTGCACCTGGTGATGGAGGGGGCCTACAACCCCAACCATCCAGGCGCTCTGGCCCACCTCGATCCACCTCCCCTGAGCGCATCGCTGGTGGGAGATCTGATCTGCGCCGGACTGAACAACAACCTGCTGGCCGAGGAGCTCTCGCCATCGCTGAGCCGGCTGGAGCGGAGCCTGTGCGGCTGGCTGGGCCGGCGGCTGGGCCTTGGCGACGCCGCCGGCGGAGTGCCCGCCAGCGGCGGCAGCCTCAGCAATCTGATGGCCTTGGTCACCGCCCGGGAGAGCCGCGGCCTGCGCGGCGCCCCCCAGGCTGTGGTGCTCTGCGGCCAGGACAGCCACACCTCGCTGGAGAAGGCGGTGATGGTGATGGGGCTTCCGGCCGGAGCCCTGCGGCGGCTGCCCCTCGACGGCGATGGTCGCCTGGAGCCTGCGGTGGTGGCCCAGAGCCTGGCGGACCTCACGCAAGCCGGCGTTCCGGTGATCGCCCTGGTCGCCACGGCCGGCACCACAGTGCGCGGAGCCGTGGATCCCCTGGTGGAGCTCGCCGCCGTCTGCCGCCGCCATGGCGTCTGGCTGCACGTCGATGCGGCGATCGGGGGAGTGCTCGGCCTGAGTGAGCGTCATCGCCAGCGGGTGGAGGGCCTGGGGCTGGCGGATTCGCTCACGATCAACCCCCAGAAGCTGCTGGGGATCACCAAGACCTCCTCCCTGCTGCTGCTGGCCGACCCCTCGGCTCTGGAGCGGAGCTTCGCCACGGGCCTGCCCTACATGGAGCGCAGCCGCGAAGGCGGCCATGGCGGCGAGTGCGGGCTGC
Organism: Synechococcus sp. CS-205; assembly: GCF_025128255.1. Lineage (NCBI taxonomy): Bacteria > Bacillati > Cyanobacteriota > Cyanophyceae > Synechococcales > Synechococcaceae > Synechococcus > Synechococcus sp. CS-205. The sequence continues at coordinate 71,514 of NZ_JAHLZB010000024.1, read as the reverse complement.
AGGGGACCCGCAGCGCGGAGATCCTCAAACTGTGGCTCGGCCTGCGCCAGTTGGGCCTCGATGGCATCGAAGCCGTGATCGAAGCAGCGATTCAGCGGCGGCGCTGCCTGCAGCAGCTGTTGCACGAGACGCTCGACCCGCAGCAGCTCACCCTGCTGAGCGGCCCCCTGCACCTGCTGGCCTTCCGGCCCAGCCAGCTGGATGCGGAAGGCTGCAAGCGCTGGTCGGAGCGCTGCCGGCAGCAGCTGCTGGCCCATGACCTGATGCTCTCCCGTCCCCGCTACCAGGGGCGGCACCATCTCAAAGCAGTGCTGGGCAATCCCCACACCCAACCGGAGCACCTCGAGCGCCTCGCCGCGGTGGTCGGGCGGTCGCTGGACGCCGGGAGCCCCGCGCCAACCCAGCCATGACACCACAACCTCCATGAGCCAACAACAGCCCCCGACCAACCCGCGCGGACGTTGGGTGGCCATCGTCACCGGAGTCGTCTCGATCCTGATCGGTGTGCTCTATCTCGGTCTGATCACGGTGCTCGATGCCCGGGGCCCCCTCCAGCCCCCTCCCCCCGAGGCCCTGGGCGTGGAGGCAACTGCCGGTCCCGCCGGCGCTGCAGTGGTTCCACCACCCGGCGCAGAGCCACCTCCAGAAACCCGCGCAACGCTCCCTCCCGCCGGTTGAGGTCGTACTGGCGCTGCACCACCTCCTGCAGACCTCCGTCACCCCAGTCCTGACCCTGCTCGAAATAGGTGAGGAAGCTGAGGCCCGCAATGCGCGTCAACCAGGCGGCACTCACCCCCTGCACGGCCTTGCTGACCACCAGCGCCGGCAGATTCAGGCTCAGGGCCGTGGTGATCAAGCCCAGCCCCCCCTTGATCACCCCAAGGCCCGCCAGAGTGCGCCCCACCGAGAGGGCCAGATCCTGCCCCGCCTCCCGCGTCAGGGTCACTCCGTAGACCCGGCCCAGCTCCACCACCATCTGGGCATTCACGGCCGCGGTGCCGAGCAGATCCACCACCGGCAACGGATTGACCACGAGCACCCCGGCACCGATCCACATGTAGCGATCGATGATCGCCTCCCCGTCCTGGCGACGCTGGCGCGAGAGCAGGGCGCGGCTGGCGTCGCTGAGGCGCTGACTCTGCAGCAGGATGTTGTCGGCGATCAGCTCCTCACCGTCCTGGTGGAGCACCGCCGAGAGGCGACGCAGCAGGGCGTCCACCTCCGGACCAGGCTGAAGGGGCCGCCCGCCGGGCCTGGGGATCGACTGGGGGGCCGCTGCGGCGGGGATCACATCGTCAGGGGTGATCCTGCCGGCACAGCGCTGGCGCAGCAGGGCCAGCAGTCGCCGCTCCTCCTCCTCGCCGCGCAGATCGCACTTGTTCAGCACCAGCACCAGCCGTTTCCCCAGGCTGGCGAGGGCCTCGAACACCTGAAATTCTGCAGCGCGCAGATCACCATCCACCACCAGCACCAGCAGATCGGCCCGGGCCGCCTGCTGACGGGCCGCCAGCTCCCTCTCCTGGCCGTCGCGGCCGGACTCGAGAATGCCCGGGGTGTCCACCAGCTGCAGCCCCCGCTGAAGCCCCTTCAGACGCAACCGGTAGGTGAGGCAGGTGGTGGTGGAGCCCATCGCCGCCCCCACCTCACCCACCACCTGATTGAGCAGGGCGCGGATCAGGGAGGTCTTGCCGGCGGAGCCGCTGCCGAACACCACCAGCACCAGATCGCCCCGGGCGAGCTCCGCCTCGACCCGGTCGCGTTCCTGGCGCAGAGCTTCGCGGGCGACTTGATCCCGCACCCGTTCCAGCACCGGATCAATCGCCCGCAGTTGCTGGCCCACCGCCTCCTGGCGGCTGCTGGGGGCGGGGAGGGGGCCCTGGCCAGGGCCAGGCAGCTGCCTGGGTGTGCGCCAGGCCCGCAGCCAGGGCCAGGCCAGGCGCAGCAGCAGCACGCCGCCGCCGCCCAGCACCAGCAGCAGCAGGGGGCCCACCAGGGCTGGCGGCAGGAGGTAACTGAGCTGCCACACCAGACTGTTGAAGGCCTGCAGCAGCAGCGAGAGGGCCACGATCGCGGCCAGGGCCACCGCCAGCCAGATCCAGAGCCGCAGGCGAGGCATCAGGGCTTTGCCGCGGGAGTGCCAGGGGTGGGGGAAGCCTGGCGCATGATGTCGCCCCAGAGAGCGGCGGCGAGGGCACTGCTGCTGCGGGTGGGGCTGTTGTTGTCGTTGCCGAGCCAGATGCCCATCACCCAGTGACGACGAGGCTCATACCCGATGAAAAGCAGATCACGGGCCCCGTTGGTGGTGCCGGTCTTGCCGCCTTCCTGCCCCCCGAGGGACGCCGCCCGACCCGTGCCGGAGCGGACCACGGCCCGCAGCAGCCCCTGCATGTTGCGGGCGACCTCGGGCTTGAGCACGCTGCGCCCGGCCTGGATGGCCCGGTTCGGCTGATCGCCGTCGCTGCTGCGGCTGCGGCAGCTGTCGCTGCTGAGGCCCCCGCAGGTTTCGGCGTCGGTGAGGCGACGGATCGTGGTGGGAGCGTGCCAGACCCCGTCGTTGGCCACGGCGGCATAGGCGGCTGTGAGCTCGATCAGGCGCACCTCGCTCTGGCCGAGGGTCAGGCCCGGCACCGGGCTGAGGCTGGAGCTGATGCCAAGGTCCACAGCCTGCTGCACCACCGCGTCGAGCCCCACCCGCCTGGCCAGCCGCAGGGCCGCGGTGTTGCTGCTGATGGCGAAGGCCTGGCGCAGGCTGAGGCTGCCCGAGCAGCCACTGGAGAACGACTGTCCGCCCCAGCTCAGAGGGCTGCAACTGATGGCCTCGCCAGGCCCGATGCCCCGTTGCAGGGCCGCCAGGTAAGTGAAGAGCTTGAAGGTGCTGCCGGGCTGACGCAAGGCCTGGCTGGCCCGGTTGTACTGGCTGGTGCGGTAGTCACGCCCCCCGGCGATGGCGACCACGCCGCCGTTGCGGCTGTCCAGCAGCACGACGGCCCCCTGCGTCACCCCCAGCGACCCCGAAGCCGCCAGGCGACGGCGCAGCTCCCGCTCCACCACCTGCTGCACCGACGGATCCAGATAGGTCTCCACCAGGAAATTTCCCTCCTCCGCCACATCCGCCCCCAGCAGTCGCTCCAGGTCGAGTCGCACCTGGTCGATGTAGTAGGGCGCGGGCCGCCGGGTTCCGCTGCGGCAGGCCTGGCTACCCAGCCGGATGGGGCTGCGACGGGAACGGCGGGCCTGGTCGGCGCCCAGTCGGCCGCTGTCGGCCATCTTCAGCAGCACCACGTTGCGGGCCTCGAGCGCCGCCTGGGGGTTGATGCAGGGATCGTGCCCATTGGGGGAGGGCAGCAGGCCCACCAGCAACGCCGCTTCCTCGAGGCTGAGCTGGGCCGCAGGTTTGGCGAAGTAGTGGCGGGCGGCATCTTCGAAGCCCCATCCCACCCCCAGATACACCCGGTTGAGGTAGCTGAGCAGCAGGTCGCCCTTGCTGAAACGGCCCTCCAGCTGCAGCGCCACCAGCAGCTCCCGCCACTTTCGGATCAGGGTTTCCCCCTGGCCCACCTGCTCCGGATAGAGGCTGCGGGCCAGTTGCTGGGTGAGGGTGCTGCCTCCCTCGAGCACGCGCCCACCCAAGACATTGGTGGCCAGCGCCCGTACGGTGCCGATCGGGTCCACCCCCGGATGCCACCAGAAACGGCTGTCCTCACTGGCCAGCAGAGCGTCCACCAGCACCGGGGGAAAATCGGAGAGCGCCTCGTTTTCGCGGTGCTCGCTGGAATCCGCCGAACTGAGGGGGCGGTTGAGCCGGTCGTAGAGGGCAAGCGGGCCCCGCACCGGCGCCAGGCTGCCCCGCACCGGGGTCAACAGCCAGGCCACCCCCAGCAGCAGCACCCCTCCCGAAGCCAGACCCGCCAGGGCCAGACTGGCCCCGCGGGCAAGCCGCAGCCCGCGGGGGCTCGGCTGGCGCTCGAACACCAGCTCCGGCAGGCCGGGTTCCGCCGGGGGACCGAAACGGACCACATCGCCATCCCGCAGCAGCAGCTCCCGGATGCGCCGGCCACGCCAGAACAGTCCGTTGGTGGAGCCGGCGTCACGGATCAACCAGTCGTGGGCTCCCACCAGCTCCAGCCGGGCGTGCTGCTTGCTCACGGCGGGGTGGTCGAGGGTCAGCTCCAGGCCAGGGTCACGGCCAAGGCGAACCAAGCCGCCATGGAGGGGCACCCGTCGGGAGGGCTGGCCGGCAAGGTGGATCTCCACCTGAGCGCCCGAAGGACTCTGCAGCTGAACCAGCTGCCGCTTCAGGCCCTCAACGGCGCTCACGGGGGCGTCCCTCCCACAGATCGAGGATCAGGCAGACCACCGCCACGTTGATCGCCACGTCGGCGACGTTGAACACCGGGAACTGAACGGGCACGAACTCGAGAAAATCGACGACACCGCCGAGACGCCAGCGGTCGATCCCATTGCCCACGGCCCCTCCCAGCAAGGATCCGAGCCCCAGCCACTGCCAGCGCGGCATCTCGGGATGGCGCTGGATCCAGACCACCAGCAGCAGCGCCACCGCCAGACTCACCACCCCCAGCCAGACGGCGGCACCGGTGAACAGGCTGAAGGCAGCCCCGGTGTTGAACACCAGCCGCAGACGCAACAGCCCCGGCAGCAGCGGCTCCGCCAGGCCGGACGGCAGGACGGCCGAGGCCCACGCCTTGGTGAGCTGGTCGAGCACCAGAACCAAGGCGGCCACCGACCAGGCCAGGCGTCGAGCGGAGCTGACCGCCCGGCTCATGGTTCCACCAGCAGGATCCGGCGCAGGGGCCAGGCCAGCACCGCCACACAGCAGCAGAGCAACAGCTGGGACAACAGCGGCCCCAGGCTGTAGGCGATCAGCAGATCCGGCAGACCGGCACTCCAGCGCCCCGCCAGGGCCCCCAGCAACAGGTTGGCGATGCCGCACAGCTGAATCACCACCAGGCCGAAGCAGGCCGCGCCCAGCAGACCCAGCAACTGCCCCATCCCCTCCTGGCGAGCCAGCCGACCACTCACCCAGGCGGCCGGCACGAATCCGGCCAGGAAACCGAAGCTCGGGTCGAGCAGGTAAGCCATGCCACCGCCGGAATGGAACACCGGAAGCACCAGCAGGCCAAGACTGAGGTAGGCCACCGCCGCCAGCAGGGCCGGCCTGGGGCCGCAGACCAGGGCCGTGAGCAGCAGGGCCGGGACCTGAGCGGTGACGGGCAGATCCAGCAGGCGCAGGCCTCCCCCGGCCAGGGGCAGGGGAATGGCGGCCTGGATCAGACCACCCATGACGATCAGCAGCAACCCCACGAGGGCACCGCTCCAGTTGGCTAAGGCCCGCACATCAAGGGGGATTGTCTGCCCCCATCCTGCTGTAGTGGAGGCCAGCTGAACAGCGGTGGCGATGAGCTCCCCCGACCAACCCACCGTGACGCCCTCGGAACCGGAGGCCCAAGCCTTCAGCGTTGGCGACTTGGTGCGGATCACGGCCCGGTTGTCGTACCTCAAGACGGCCGATCCGATGCCGATGCTGCGTCCCCCCGACCTGGTCGACGCCGACGAAGTCGGCCAGGTGATCGGACTCAGGGCGATCAACCAGCTGGCGGTGCGCTTCCGGCGTGGCACCTTCCTGCTGGACTCCGATCAGCTCACCGCCTGCTCCGGCGACGAGCGGCCCAGGGGGTGAGCGCCCCAGACCTGCGCGGCGGCGTGCAGGGCCTGGGGCGGTCCGCAGAGGCTCAGGCTCGGCCGGCTCAGCAGTTGCCGGGCCACGGTGTGCAGCGTGGCGGGATCGAGACTCTCGGCGCGTCGAAGGGCGTCATCGGCGTAGGACCAACCGAGGCCATGGCCGAGCACCATCGCCTGACGGCTGGCGATCTGGCCGCAGGTCTGACGGCCAGCGGCGGAGGCGCCGCGGAACTTGGCCAGGGCCAGGGCCAGTTCGGACTCGCTCAGGGGCTGATCGAGCAGGCGCTGCCACTCGGAGAGCAACTCCCTGGTGGCCTCAGTGGCCCGTTCGGCGGAACTGGAGAGATGGAACACGAAGGGGGAGGCGCCACAACGGGCCGGGGCATGCACCCCCACGTCGTAAGCCAGGCCGTGCTCTTCCCGCAGAGCCACGAACAAACGACTCGACATGCCCACCCCCAGGTGGCACTGCAGCAGACGCAGGGCCAGGGAGCGGGGATCGCCAAGCGGCACCGTGCTGGCACCGAGCAGCAACACCAGCTGTTCGGTGTCCTGCTCCTCCCGCACCAGGGCCGGGGCGGCCTCCCCCAGCTGGCCGGGCAGGGTCAGCGGGGGCCGGGCGGCCCAGATCGGTGCAGCGGCCGGATGCAGCAGCTGCTCCAGATCCCGGGGGGGGCGACCCACCAGCACCAGGGCTGCCCCCTGGCCGCCCAGATCCTCGGCGGCCTCCAGCAGCCTGGAACGGTCGAGCCCGGCCAGCTCCTCCTCCACCCCGAGGGGGTCGTGGCCATAGGGACCCTGACCATAGAGATGGGACTGCAGCAGGTCGTGGGCCTGCTGGAAGGGGTCTTCGCGCAGGCGGGCGAGGGTCTGCAGGTTGAGTTGCCGCTCGAGACTGATCTGATCGGGTTCGAGCCAGGGGCGCTGCACCATCGCCCCCAGCAGGGGCAGCAGAGTCGGCGCGTCGTCGCTGGCGCACTTCAGACTGATCACCAGGGCATCTTCACTGGCCTCGCAGCGGAGGTCATCGCCGAGGCCCTCCACCAGATCGGCCAGCTGATCACCACTGAGCTCGCCGCAGCCGCGGCTGAGCAGACCCGCCAGCAGCTGGGAGCGACCGCGCTGGCCTGGGGGGTCGGCGGCGCTGCCGCCACGGATCCAGAGCCTGGCGGAGAGGATCGCCGGAGCGCCGCGGCGCAGCACCGACACCGGGCAGCCCCCCGGGAGCTGGAAGCGCTCGGGCTGGGGCAGGGGCGGCAGGGTTGTGGTGGTGCTCATGCGGGCAGGGCCAGCAGACGGCAGGCCCGCTCGGGGGCCAGCAACGGCAGGAGTTCAGCACCGAGGCGCTCCACACTCCAGCGCTGCAGCAGCTCGAGGGGATGGTGCAGCGGCTGCAGTCGCCCCCAGAGGCACTGGTGACCGATCAGACCAGCCACCGAGGACGCCGACTCCAGACCGAACCGGTAACCATTCGCCACCAGGCGGCGGGCGCGCTCCAGCTCACTCTCTGCGGGAGGGGTGCAACAGAGCTCCCGCCAGACCTCTGCAATCTGCTCCTCCACCGCCGCCACCTGCTCGGGAGCGCAGACCGCCTCCAGCAGGGCCAGGCTGCCGGCCTCCAGCACATTGAGATCCAGGTCGACACTCTCCACCAGCCGCCGGTCCTCGCGCAGGCGTTGCACCAGGCGGCTGCGGCGGCCCTCCGCCATCAGGCTGGTGAGCAGATCGGCGCCGGCCACGGCCTCCAGATCAGCGGCCGCGGGAAGCTGCCAGGCCATCAGCAGGCGGGCCGCCTCCAGCCGTGGCAGCCGTAGCTCATGGACGCCGGGGAGAAGCGCCAGATCAGGGCCGGCAGGCGGTGGCAGGGCCCCGGGCAGTGCAGAAGAGGGCACGGGTTCGAGATCGGCCAGGGCACTGCCCGCCAGCAGATCGTCGAGGGCCAGGCCATCGAGAGCACCGGCCAGGGCCAGGCTGCAGCGCCTGGGCCGGTAGCTGTTGCGATGGAAGGCCGCCATGCGCTCGGGGTTCTGAGCCTTCAGCGCTGAACGATCCCCCAGGATCGGGCGTCCGTAGGGGTGCTGGGGACAGGCCAGGGAGAGCAGGCGCTGGAAGGCCACCTCCTCAGGCTGATCCTCGCTCTGGGCCAGTTCTTCCAGCACCACCTGGCGCTCCATCTGAAAGTCGCCGGGGTCGAGGCGCGGCTTCAGCACCAGATCCAGCAGCAGGTCGAGGGCCTCGGCCACCCCCTCCGGTGGCACGAGCACGTGGTAATGCACGTCATCGAAGCCCGTGGCGGCATTGCTGCTCCCGCCCAGGGACTCGACGCGACGATCGAATTCCCCCGCCTCCAGGCGCTTACTGCCCTTGAAGACCATGTGCTCCAGGAAGTGGGCCATCCCCGCCTGGTCTGGCCCTTCGCCTGCGCTGCCGGCCCGGCACCAGAAATCGAGGCACACCAGGGGAGCCTGCTCCTGATTCAGGCTCACCACCTCCACCCCGTTGGGAAGACGCAGCAGGCGGGGATCCTCGAAGCTGTCGGCAGCCTGGAGCGGGGGGCGGGAAGATTGGGGCAACGGGGGCGCCGAACGGACGTGGCAGGATCTTCATTCTGCTGGCCGAGGCTGCCCCGTGACCTCCACCGTCCCCGCCCCCAGCCCCGATCAGCGCCCCCCCGCCACCGGCCTGCATCCCCTGATGGACGCGCTGGCCGAGACGATCCGCAGCAGCTGGAGCGATCTGCCTGAGCTGGGCCCCCTGGCGATCGAGGCGGATCTGGAGGCGATCAGCGGCAGCCTCGACGGCGAACAGCTGTTCATCCGCAATGAGCTGCGCCGTTGCCGCGGCCTGCGCAAGCTGCACCTGGAGACCGCACGACTCGGAGCGGGTCTGCAGATCCTGCACTGCGTGTTCTTTCCGGATCCACGCTACGACCTGCCCGTCTTCGGGGCCGACATCGTCGCCACCCAGGCTGGGGTGTCCGCCGCGATCGCCGATCTCTCCCCCACCCGGGAGGGTCTGCCTGAGGCTATCGAGGCGGGCCTGGAGGTTCTGCCCAGACACCCCTACAGCCAGCCGCGCGAGCTGCCTGCCTGGGGCAGCATTTTTTCTCCACACGTGCGTTTCGTGCGGCCTGTGACGGCCCAGGAGGAGGGTTGGTTCCTCGAGGAGGTGGCGGGTCTGCTGGGGGTGATGGGCCAGGCCGTGACGAGTACGCCGGAGCAGAGCATCGACGACCCCGCTACGGTTCTTCGTTATCACGGTCAGCTCTCATATTGCCGGCAACAGAAACGAAACGACAAGACCCGCCGCGTGCTGGAGAAGGCGTTCAACCCGAGCTGGGCGGATCGCTACATCGAACAACTTCTGTTCGACGATCCCGACTTTCCGGCATGACCCGACTGGGACGCCGACCGTTGCTGATCGGCGCCGCCGTCACCCTGTTGCTGGCTGGGGCCATCACCCTGATCCTCCGCGGCCAGCAGGGCAACCAACCGGTGGCCTCACCGCAGACCACCTCCGAGCCCAGAAAGCTCGAAGCGGTTTCTGCCCTCGGACGTCTTGAGCCGGCAGGCGACATCCGCAGGCTGGCCGCCCCGATCACCGGCATCGGCGGCAGTCCCCGCATCACCCGGATGCTGGTGGAGGAGGGTGAGCGGGTGCAGGCCGGTCAGTTGCTGGCCACCTTTGACACCGGTCCAGCCCTGCAGGCCCAGCGGCGCCTGCTGCAGAGCCGCATCGCCAACCTCCAGGACCAGGTGACCCTGCTGGGGCGGGAAATCTCCCGTTACCGCCAGCTGGCCAAGGCGGGCGCCACACCGGCAGCCGACCTGGAAAGCCGTGAACTCACCCTGGTGGAACTCAAGGGAAACCTGCGGGAAGCCCAGGACGAACTGGTGAAAACCGAAGCCGATCTGGTCAACACGGAGCTGCGCGCCCCGTTCAGCGGCACCGTGCTCAGCCTTCAGGCCCGGGTGGGTGAACGTCCGGGGGATGACGGCATCCTCGAGCTGGGGGCCAGCGACCAGATGGAGGTGCTCGCCGAGGTGTACGAGAGCGACATCAACCGAGTTCAGCTGGGTCAGCGGGCGACCATCACCAGCGAGAACGGAGGCTTCACCGGCACACTCAACGGCCGGGTGATCCGGATCAGTCCCCAGGTGCGCCAACGGGATGTGCTCTCCACCGACCCCACCGGTGATGCCGATGCCCGCATCGTCGAGGTGCGCCTCGCCCTCGATCCGGCCGACATTGCCCGGGTCCGCGATCGAGCCGGCCTCAAGACCGTGATCCGCTTCGAGTCATGAGCGGGCTGCCGGGGCTGCGCGAGATCTGGAGCTGGCGCCGGATCCCCCTGGCCTGGCTGCTGCTCACCCGGCAACCGGCCCGGCTGGCGGTGGCCCTGGCGGGCATCAGCTTCGCCGGAATCCTGATGTTCATGCAGTTCGGCTTCCGCGACGGCCTGTTCGACGCCAGCGTCACGGTGCACAAGCTGTTCGACACCGATCTGGTGCTGCTCAGCCCCCGCTCCAGCAGTTCGGTGAGCATGGAGGGCTTCCCCCGTCGGCGCCTGGTCCAGACCCTGGCCGATCCCGATGTGGCCGGCATCACGCCGGTGCACTGGAATCTGGTGATCTGGCGCAATCCGGAAGACCGCAGCACCCGCTCGATCCTGGCCCTGGGCTTCGAGCCGGGCGATCCTCTGTTCACCGATCCCGCCCTGGCGTCCAAGGCCAAGGTGCTCAACCAGCGGGGACGGGTGCTCTTCGATGAACTCTCCCGGCCCGAGTTCGGGCCCGTGGCCGAATGGTTCCGGGACGGCCGCACCGTGGAGAGCGAGATCGGCGGCAAGCGCGTCCGGGTCGGAGGCCTGGTGGCTCTCGGGGTCTCGTTCGGAGCCGACGGCAACATTCTCACCAGCAGCGAGACCTACCTGCAGCTGCTGCCCAACACCCCCCCCGGCAGCATCGAAGTGGGACTGATCCGCCTGCGCCCCGGAGCGGATCCCGAGGCGGTGATCCGGCGCCTCAAGGCTTCTCTGCCCAAAGACGTGAACGTGTTCACGAAGCAGGGCTTCATGGACTTCGAGAAGGACTACTGGCGCAGCAGCACGGCCATCGGCTTCATCTTCACGCTCGGGGCGGCCATGGGCTTCATCGTCGGCTGCGTGATCGTGTACCAGATCCTCTACAGCGATGTGAGTGATCACCTGCCCGAGTACGCCACCCTGATGGCGATGGGCTACCGCCTGTCCACCCTCCTGGGGGTGGTGGCCCGGGAGGGTCTGCTGCTGGCCCTGCTCGGCTATCTGCCGGCCTATGCCGCCGGCCAGGGCCTCTACGCCCTTGTCCGATCGGCCACCCGGCTGCCGGTCACCATGGACACCCCGAGAGCCGTGACGGTGTTCACCCTGATCCTGGTGATGTGCATGGGCTCCGCAGGCATGGCAATGCGCCGCCTGGCGGATGCCGACCCGGCCGAGATCTTCTGACCCTTGCCTGGCGCCGCCATGACCACCTCCGTTTCACCGCTGCGCTCGAGCGCCGCCCCGTCAGGAGCCCCCCTGCCGATGGTTCAGGTGGATGGTCTCTGCCACTGGTACGGCGCCGGGGAGATGCGCCGCCAGGTGCTGCAGAAGGTGAACCTGACGATCCAGCCCGGCGAGGTGGTCCTGCTCACCGGCCCCTCGGGCTGCGGCAAGACCACCCTGCTCACCCTGGTGGGAGCTCTGCGCCAGGTCCAGCAGGGCAGCGTGCGGGTGCTGGGGCAGGAGCTGAACGGCTCCAGCCGCAAGCAACGGCAGCAGCTGCGCCGCTGCATCGGCATGATCTTCCAGGGGCACAACCTGCTGCGCTGCCTCAGCGCCGAGCAGAATGTGCAGATGGGCTCCGACCTCCTCCCGGACCTCAGCTACCGGGCCCGGCGTGATCAGGCGCGGGAGTGGCTGCGGGCCGTCGGCCTCGGCGATCATCTCGACAAACTTCCCCATGGACTCTCAGGGGGCCAGAAGCAACGGGTGGCGATCGCCCGGGCCCTCGCAGCCCACCCCCGCCTGCTGCTGGCCGATGAACCCACCGCCGCCCTCGACAAGCAAAGTGGCCGAGAGGTGGTGGATCTGCTCAAGCGGTTGGCTCGAGAACAGCACTGCGCCGTGCTGATGGTGACCCACGACCCGCGCATCCTGGATGTGGCCGACCGCCTGGTGCAGATGGAGGACGGACGCCTGATGGCCGCCCCGGTGCCTGAGCCGACCGCCTGAGGGAGGATCGGGCGTTCTTGGTAAGCTGGTGATTCTCTCAAGAGCACAAGACATTCCATGTCGAAACGCAGGAATCTGAAAAAGGAAAAACAGGAACGCAACCGCGCCTACGCCCGCAAGTTCAAGAAGCGCAAGCTCCGCAACGACGGCCGCGGTGAAGGCGCCGGCAACGGCGTCACCGGCACCGCCAACAACGGCGGCGCCGCCGACTGAGCCTGGCGCTGGTTTCGCTCTCCGGGGCGTGGGGATCCTGAGGGATCCCTTTTTCATGCCCCAGTCCCACCGGCCGCCAGCCATGTTCCCCAGCGTCGTCATCCCCACCTACAACCGCCGCCCGATCCTGGAGAAGGCCCTGCTCGCCCTCGAGGATCAGCAGCTGGGCCTTCCGCTGGAGGGTTACGAGGTGGTGGTGGTCGACGACGGCTCCACCGACGGCACCGCCGCCTGGCTGCGGCAGGAAGCCCCGCGATTCCCCCATGTGCGCCTGATCGAGCAGGACCATGGCGGACCCGCCGAGGGGCGCAACCGGGGCGTGGATGAGGCTCGCGGTGACGTGATCGTGTTCATCGACAGTGATCTGGTGGTCACCAGCTCCTTTCTGCTGGAGCATGCCCGGGCTCTGGAGGCCCGCTGGCGGCAGAGCGGCAATCGGCTCTGCTTCACCTACGGAGCCGTGATCAACACGGCCAATTTCGAAGATCCCACCAGCGAGCCCCACAAGCTGAGCGATCACTCCTGGGCCTACTTCGCCACGGGCAATGTGGCGATTGATCGCCAGGTGCTGGAGAGGGCCGGCCTGTTCGATACGGGCTTCCGCCTCTACGGCTGGGAGGACCTGGAGCTGGGCGAGCGGCTGCGCCGTCTGGGGGTTGAGCTGGTGCGCTGCCCGGCGGCTGTGGGGTACCACTGGCACCCGGCCCTCAGCCTCGAGCAATTGCCTGATCTGGTGCGGATCGAGCAGGAACGGGCCCGCATGGGGCTGGTCTTCTACCGCAAGCACCCCACCCGGCGGGTGCGCTTCATCATTCAGTTCACCTGGTGGCACCGCCTGCTCTGGGAGCTGCTCACCCTGGGGGGTCTGCTCAACGAGCGCACGCTCAGGCCGCTGCTGGCCTGGCTGATTCGCCACGGCCACAACGCTCTGGCCATGGAGCTGCTGCGGCTGCCCCTCAACCGCCTGGGGGTGCGAGCCCTGTTCCGCGAGGCGCACGCTGAAGGCCTTCGCTGACCGTTTGGTAGCTTGGAGCGTCCTTAACAAACCGCACACCTGTCCGTTTCGGGTGCTCAGTCGGCACCGGTGATCCTCCTTTCGGGTCATCGCGTCTGATCCCTGGCAGGTGGAGGCGAACCCGAAACCCTTCCCAACCATGGCTGTTGTCACCCTCTCCGAGATGATGGAGGCTGGCGCCCACTTCGGGCACCAGACGCGTCGCTGGAATCCCAAGATGTCGCGCTACATCTATTGCGCGCGCAATGGGGTTCACATCATTGATCTCGTGCAGACCGCCGTCTGCATGAACAATGCCTACAAGTGGACCCGCAATGCCTCCCGCAGCGGCAAGCGCTTCCTCTTCGTGGGCACCAAGAAACAGGCCTCCGAGGTGATTGCCATCGAGGCCAGTCGCTGCGGCGCCGCCTACGTCAACCAGCGCTGGCTGGGTGGCATGCTCACCAACTGGAGCACGATGCGTGCCCGCATCGATCGCCTCAAGGATCTGGAGCGGATGGAGAGCTCCGGAGCCATCGCCATGCGCCCAAAGAAAGAAGGGGCCGTGCTGCGCCGTGAGCTGGAGCGCCTGCAGAAGTATCTCGGTGGCCTGAAGAACATGCGCCGCCTGCCGGACGTGGTGGTGCTGGTGGACCAGCGCCGCGAGAACAATGCTGTGCTCGAGTGCCGCAAGCTCGACATCCCCCTGGTGTCGATGCTCGACACCAACTGCGATCCCGACCTCGCCGACGTCCCCATCCCCTGCAACGACGACGCGGTCCGCTCCGTGCAGCTCGTGCTGGGTCGCCTTGCTGACGCGATCAACGAAGGTCGCCACGGCAACCAGGAGCAGCGCGACGACAACGACGAAGGCTAGAGCCAGGCGGCTCGACACTCAGGACTGATGGTCCCATTGGGTCCCGATATGCTCGGGACCCCTGATTTTCAACCCAACTCTTCCTTTCCTCCCTCTCCCTCCCATGGCTGAAATCTCAGCGAAGCTCGTCAAGGAACTGCGCGAGAAGACAGGCGCCGGCATGATGGATTGCAAAAAGGCGCTCGGAGAATCCGCGGGCGACATGGGCAAGGCCGCTGAATGGCTGCGCCAGAAAGGCATCGCCACCGCCGAGAAGAAAGCGGGCCGCACGGCCGCTGAAGGTGCCATTGGCAGCTACATCCATACCGGGGCACGGGTGGGTGTGCTGGTGGAGGTGAACTGCGAAACCGATTTCGTCGCCCGCGGCGACCTCTTCCAGGACCTGCTGCGCAATGTGGCGATGCAGATTGCCGCCTGCCCCAATGTCGAATACGTCAGCACCACCGACATTCCCGCGGCGGTGGGTGAGCGTGAAAAACAGATCGAGATGGGTCGCGACGACCTGGCCGGCAAGCCCGACAAGATGAAGGAGAAGATCGTCGAGGGACGCATCGGCAAGCGCCTCAAGGAACTGGCCCTGCTGGAGCAGCCTTTCATCAAGGACAGCTCGATCACCGTGGCCGAGCTGGTCAAGCAGGTGGCCGGCAAGATCGGCGAAAACGTCCAGGTGCGGCGCTTCACCCGCTACACCCTCGGCGAAGGGATCGAGGTGGAACAGACCGACTTCGCCGCCGAAGTGGCCGCCATCACCGGCAAGGCGGCCTGAGCCCCGCCGGCGTTCCCCGTCCTCCGTCCCTACGCCTCAGCCGATTGGAGACCAGCGCCACCGCGTTGTCCGAAGCCCGAGGGCACCTCGATCGGATTCGCCGGAGTCTGGCGGAGGGTCATCGGGACCTGTACCGCGACCTGGCCCTCTACCTCCAGGTGTTGCGCGAAGGCCTGCTGGACACTGTTCAGCAGGCCGTTTTTCATGTGGCCACCCAGGTGGTCCCCGAGCGCTACCAGCAGCTCAGTGACCTCCAGCGGCAGGAACTGCCCCGGCGGCTGGAGCAACTGGTCCACCGTTGCGGCTGCCTCCTGACCCTCGAGCAGCTCCTGGTGCTCGCCCGCCAGGTTCAGACCGAGAAGAGGCGCCAGGGGGAGCTGGAGCAACGGCGCCTGAACCAGGCCCTGGAGCAGATGTCCTCCGAGGCCGGATCCGACCCCGAGACGGACGATCAGGAGGAGCGTGAGGAGCCGGCCGGCTCGATCCGGCTGGATCTGAACCTGCCCCTCTCCGCCGAGCTGTTCTCCGCTGGTATCCCTGCGCTGGCCGGCCTCAGCGAGCTTCTCGAGGCCCCTTCCAACGACATCGCCGGGCACGAGGACCAGGACGTCGACCTCGAGGAGGGCGAAGAAGTCGAAGAAGTCGAAGAAGACAGAGAAGACGACAGCGGAGCAGATTCGGTGGAGGGCGAGGCTGACGATCCCACCGACATCCTGCGCGCCCTGCTGGTGATGGCCAACTCCGGGGAGACCCAAGACCAGGGACCCGGCCTCAGCGTCCCGCACAGCGCGGAGATAGCTGAGTCACCCTCGAGTGAGCCCGGAGGCAGCCGGAACGAACCGGGCCTGGTGCCGAGGCAGCCCCTGGAGCTGCTGGAGTGGTGGAAGGCCCTGGACCGTGCCCTGCAGCGGCGCCTGCGCAACCTCTCCCACGCCATCAACCTGGATCTGATCAAACTGGGGCTCACCCGCAGCCTGCTGCCCCTGAGCCTGCTCGACGCTGTCCTGCAGGGACAGCTGGAGGCCCTGCCGGCCCCGGCCAACCTGCTGAAGATCCAGTTGCCCTTCGGCACCCCCGACACACCCGCGCAGGTGCAGGCCCTTGGGGTACTGCTGCGCACAGGCGACATCGAATACGAGCAACCCCGCCTGCGCACCTGCCGCAAGCGCCTGGAGCAGCGACGGGCCAGCGTGCGCAAAATGGCTCAGCAGTACCGCCACTGGCAGCGGCGGGCCCGGGCCCTGGAAGCGGAACAGCAGTGGATGCAGGACAGCCAGTCCAGCCCCGAGGCCCCGGCCTGAACCCGGGCGAGTCGCCTGGTCCCGCCGCTGGGGCCTCCGAGGACCATGGGACCTGGATCACCACCCTCCAGCAGGCGCTGCAGCTGGAGGTGGAGCGCGGCTTCGAGAACCTTCAGGGCCGTCGGGAACGGTTCAGCGTGTTTCTCGAGCGCGAGTGCCGCCGGCCCCCTGAAGGTCTGATCCAGCGGTTGCCAGAGGCAGCGGCCGCCCTGGCCACCCTGGCCGACCTGTTCAGGCGCTACGACGACCTGTCCCAGGCCCAGCGCCAGTCGCTGCTTCGACGTTGCCGGGAGCGGCTGCATGGCCTGCGCCGAAGCCTGAATCCTCCGCGCCCACCCGGACCCCCTCGACTGAGGCTGGCCTCCTCGCCAGCGCCCTCCGGCTGCGGGGGCACGGCAGGCCGCAGGACGGCCGGTCTCCTCCAACCCGACACCCCCCTGGGCGAGGTGCCGGGGATCGGGCCGAAAACCGCCACGCGCCTGGCCAGCCTGGGATTGCTGCTGGCCCGGGACCTGCTGCGCCACTACCCCCGCGACTATCTCGATTACGCCAATCTGGTGCGGATCCAGGAGCTGGTTCCCGGCAGCACCGCCACGATCGTGGCCACGGTGAAGCGCTGCCATGCCTTCGCCAGCCCCCGCAACCCCAGGCTGGTGATCCTGGAACTGCAGGTGCACGACATCACCGGACGGTTGCGGCTGAGCAAGTTCTTCGCCGGCAAGCGGTTCAGTTCCCCGGGCTGGCTCAAGGCCCAGCAGCGGCAGTTCCCCCCAGGCTGCAGCGTGGCCGCCAGCGGCCTGGTAAGGCAGACCCCCTACGGCCCCACCCTGCAGGATCCCCTGCTGGAAGTGCTCGACTCCCCGGGCACCCCTGTGCGCTCGCGCCAGATCGGACGGCTGGTGCCGGTCTATGCCCTCACCGAGGGGCTCGGCGCCGAACGTCTGCGCCAGGCCATCCAGACGGTGCTCTCCGCCGCGGCGCACTGGGGTGATCCCCTGCCGGCCGCCCTGCGGCGGCAGGAGGGTCTGCTGGATCGAGCCACGGCCCTGCGCGGGTTGCACGATCCCGCTGATCGCGAGGCACTCAGGGCCAGCCGCCACCGGCTGGTCTTCGATGAATTCCTGCTGCTGCAGCTCAGCCTGCTGCAACGGCGCCGGCAGCTGGCCCGGCGCCCGGCCCGGCCCCTTCGAATGCCCAGGGGGCAGTCGAGCCTGATGGCCTCCTTTCTCGAGTTGCTGCCCTTCCAGCTGACCCAGGCCCAGCGGCGGGTGCTCTCCGACATCCAGGCCGATCTGGAGCAGGAGCAGCCGATGGCGCGCCTGCTGCAGGGGGATGTGGGCAGCGGCAAGACCGTGGTGGCCATCGCGGCCCTGCTCGTGGCCATCGAAGCCGGTTGCCAGGGGGCCCTGATGGCCCCCACGGAAGTGCTCGCCGAGCAGCATGCCCGCAAGCTGGGGGAATGGCTCAGCCAGCTGCACGTGAGCACGGCCCTGCTGACGGGATCAACCCCGGCAGGGCGTCGCCGCCAGCTGCTCCAGGACCTGGCCAATGGTCAGCTGCAGCTGCTGGTGGGCACCCATGCGCTGCTCGAGGATCCGGTGGCCTTTGCCCGGCTGGGGCTGGTGGTGGTGGATGAACAACACCGCTTCGGCGTGCGCCAGCGTGACCGGCTGATGGGCAAGGGCCTGCAGCCTCACCTGCTGACCATGACCGCCACACCGATCCCGCGCACCCTGGCCCTCTCGGTGCACGGCGACCTGGAGGTGAGTCAGATCGATGGCCTGCCACCGGGACGCACCCCCATCCGCACCCGCCTGCTGCGGGGCGGCCAGCGCCAGGAGGCCTACGAGCTGATCCGCGAGGAGGTGGCCCGGGGCCAGCGGGCCTATGTGGTGCTGCCCCTCGTGGAGGAGTCGGAGACCCTGGACCTGCGTTCGGCCGTGGCCGTCCACCGCCAGTTGCAGGAGGAGGTGTTCCCGGAGCTGCGGGTGGGCCTGCTGCACGGGCGCATGCCGAGCCCCCGCAAGCAGGAGGCAATCGGTGCCTTTTCCAGCGGCCATTGCGATGTGCTGGTGTCCACCACCGTGGTGGAGGTGGGGGTCGATGTGCCCGAGGCCAGCGTGATGGTGATCGAGCACGCCGAGCGCTTCGGGCTGGCCCAGCTTCATCAGCTGCGGGGGCGGGTGGGCCGCGGGGCGGCCGCCTCCCACTGCCTGCTGATCAACGACGGCAAGGCCGGGCAGGCCCAGCAGCGGCTGGAGCTGCTGGTGCGCTCCAGCGACGGCTTCGAGATCGCCGAGATGGATCTGCAGCTGCGGGGCCCCGGGCAGGTGCTGGGAACCCGGCAGTCGGGGCTGCCCGATCTGGCCCTGGCCAGCCTCAGCGACGACGGGGAGGTGCTGGAGGAAGCGCGAGCGCTGGCGCGGCGGCTGCTTGAGCTCGATCCCGAGCTCCAGCAGCACCCTGGCCTGCGCCAGGCGCTGCTCGAGCAACGACAGCGACAGGCGGAAGCCGGCAGCTTGAATTGAGCCGTCCCCGCCACCCCCGCGCGTGAGCTCCTCCCTGCTCAGGCCCTGGAGCCCGATTCCGATCCAGGAGGCCGCCGAACCGCTGGTTCCCCTGCCCGAGGCGTTGCTGCGCCTCGAGCCCCACCCCTACGCGTCGCTGGGGGCCCCCTACGGGGAGGGCCGCAGCCCTTTCCAGCTGCGTCGCAGCGTGGTGGAACGCCTGCTCAGGGCCCAGATCGAGCTGCAGCGCCAGCAGAGCAGCTGGTGCCTGGCCATCTTCGACGGCTGGCGGCCCGTGCAGGTTCAGCAGTTCATGGTGGAGCACACCATCAGCAGCGAATGCCGGCGGCTGGGCGTGGACCCTCGGCAGAGCAGCGCCGCGCTGGAGGCGGTGACGGCAGAGGTGGGCCGCTTCTGGGCACCCCCCAGCCGGAATCCGACCACACCGCCTCCCCACAGCACCGGTGCGGCCGTGGACCTCACCCTGGCGACCCGCGACGGCGAACCGCTCGACCTGGGCGGCGAGATCGATGCGATCGGGGCTGTCTCGGAGCCCGACCACTACGACCCTTCGAAGCGAGAGCAACGCCTTGAGGGCGCCAGAGGATCAGGCGAGCGTGAGCTGGAGTGGCACCGGCGGCGCTGCCTGCTGCGCGAGGTGATGACCGGCGCCGGCTTCGCCCAGCACCCCAACGAGTGGTGGCATTTCAGCCATGGTGATCAGCTCTGGGCCTGGCGGCAGGGGGAGGCCGTCGCGATCTATGGCGGCTGGGATCCTGGCAGGGGCTGACGCTGCAGCTCCCTCCAGATGCGGTCAGCCTCCTCACGGCTGATCAGCCCCTCGTTGGCGCAGCGCTTCAAGCTGGCCTCCCCCAGCTCCAGCTGCATCTGACGCAGGCGCTGCAGCACCTGCGGTGGTTGATCCGCAAATTGCTGCAACTGGTTCCGGTAGGCCTTGAGCAGGTGCTCCTCCCGGCAGGTGTCACCGTCGGGCTGATAAAGCCTGACGGGAGTTTTCGGTCGTGGGGGCATCGTGCGCGCCTCGAACGACGGGATCCCTGGACCGCTGGCCAGCAGGGCCAGGCTGGCGAAGCCCGCCAGCAGAGCGGCAGGGCCGGGTCGGCACGGCGCCGCCATCAGCTGGCGGTGGGGAGCAGGTCGTGAATCCGCTCGGCCCCGAGGCCGGAGACGAACTGGCCGAAACTCTGGCGACCACCCTCGCTCTTCCAGCGCAGAAGCAGCGGCTCCAGGGTGGACTCCAGCTCAGCCAGGGGCATGCGTTCCAGGTAGGGAGCCGCCAGCTGGGTGAGGTTGGGAGTACCCCCCAACCAGAGCTGGTACTGCTCGACGCCGCTGCCCACCAGGCCGACTTCGGCCATGTAGGGCCTGGCGCAACCGTTCGGGCAGCCGGTCATGCGCACGAGCACCGGACGCTCGATGCCGAGCCGCTGCAGCTGCGCCTCGAGGCGCTCGAGCACGGAGGGCAGGATCCGCTCCGATTCGGTGATCGCCAGGCCGCAGGTCGGCAGCGCCGGGCAGGCGATGGCATGGCGTGCCAGCAGGGAGGGCGATTCCGGGGCCTCGAAGCCAAGGGCGGCCAGGGCCTCCTTCACGCTGCTGCGCTGGGAGGTGCCGATCGAGCAGAGCAGAAGATCCTGGTTGGGCGTGAGCCGCACTTCCAGCTGGTAGGTCTCGATCAGCCGCCGCAAGCCGCGCTTGCGCTCACCCTCCAGCCGTCCGCAGAGCAGGGGCAGCCCCACGAACCAGAGACCACGGCTCTGGCGGTGCCAACCGAGGTAGTCGTCCAGGCGAGGCTTCGGTTCCGCCCGCAGGGGCTTGATCGGAGCCTTCAGGTAGCGGCTGAGCTCCTGGCGGAACCAATCGACCCCGCGGTCGTGGATCAGGTACTTCATGCGGGCGTGACGCCGCTGGTCCCGGTCGCCATGGTCGCGCTGGAGGGCCACGATGGCCTGCACCAGATCGAGCACATCGTCAGCCGCCACGTAGCCGAGTGGGTCGGCGGTGCGGGCGAAGGTTTCCTCCTTGTTGTGGGTGCGGCCCATGCCACCACCCACGTAGACGTTGCAACCGCGCAGGCGGCCCGAGGGATCGGTGAACGCCACCAGGCCGATGTCCTGAGTGAGCAGATCCACGGAGTTGTCCCCTGGCACCGTCACGGCCACCTTGAATTTGCGTGGGAGGTAGGTGCCTCCGTAGAGCGGCTCGTTGGGGTCGCCGCTGTATCCGGCCCCCTCCTGCTGCCGCCGGCGGGCGCGTTTCACCGCCGCGGTCGGTTTGAAGCGGTAGCTGTGGTCACCATCGACCCAGAGATCCAGGTACGACCCCTCGGCCGCCACCGGAGCGATCAGGTCGGCGATCTCATCGGCCAGACGCCTGGCGACGGGGTACCCCCCCTTCTCGAAGGGAGCGGCCGGAGCCATCACGTTGCGGTTGATGTCGCCGCAGGCGGCAAGGGTGGAGCCCATCGAGCGCACGATCGTGCCGATCACCTCACGGATGTCGGCCTTGGCGATGCCATGCATCTGAAAGGCCTGACGGGTGGTGAGCCGCAGGGTGCCGTTGCCGAGGCGATCGGCGAGGTCATCCATCGCCAGGTAGAGCGGCACTGGAATGCGACCGGCGGGGCTGCGCAGGCGCAGCATCATCTGCCAGTCCTTCTCCTGGCCCTTCTGACGGTTGTCGCGGTCGTCCTGCTGGTAGCTGCCGTGGAACTTGAGTATCTGAACAGCGCCATCGGTGAAGAAGGGCTTCTCGTTCTCCAGTTCGGTGGCCAGAGGCTCCTTCAGGTAGTCGCTGGCCGCCTTCAGCCGCTCAAACTTGCTGGGGGGCTTTGTTGCCGCTGCGGGGTCGCCATGGCCGTTGCCGGCGGACCCTGCCTTGGCGGGAGAGGATCGTTCCCCGGCAACCCCGGACTCGGTTTCAGTCTGCGAACGGCTGATCCCCGACGACTTGCGATGACGTTCGGGGGTCAGGGTCACAACAGGGGCACCAGCGTCCTTTGAAGGTAGCGAAGCAGGGTGGAGCTGACGGGCTTTCAATACAGTCACAGGCTGCTGAGCTGTGCAAGTGGCCACGTTCCTGCTGGAAATCGGAACCGAAGAACTGCCGGCAGATTTCGCGCGCCTGGCCCTGCCCCAGCTGGAGCAGCAGGTGCGTCACGATCTGGCCGCCCAGCGCCTGCCCCATGGCCTTGTCCAAGCCACAGGCACACCGCGGCGCATGGTGGTGCGCGTCGCCGATCTGCCCCTGGCACAGGATGACCTGGCCGAGGAACGCAAGGGTCCACCCGCAGCCCAGGCCTTCGTGGATGGACGACCGGGCCCGGCTGCGATCGGTTTCGCCAACCGCTGCGGGGTCGATCCAGCCAGCCTGGAGGTGCGCCAGACCGCCAAGGGCCCGTTCGTGTTCGCCCGGATTCTGCAGCCAGGTCGCCCCAGCGCGGAGGTGCTGGCGGAGCGCATCCCGGCCTGGATCACCGGCCTGCAGGGAAGGCGCTTCATGCGTTGGGGCGAAGGGGAGCTGCGCTTCAGCCGGCCGATCCGCTGGCTGGTGGCCCTGCTCGATCAGCAGGTGATTCCCCTGGTGCTGGAGGGCAGTGATCCAGCGATCCGCAGCGGCCGGATCAGCCGCGGCCACCGGTTGTCAGAGCAGACGCCGGCCATTGCCGACGCCGACAGCCACAGCGCAAGCCTGGCTGCCGCCGGCGTGATCGTGGAACGCCAGCAACGGGCCGACTGGATCCGCCAGCAGGTGCTTGAGGCCGCCACAGCGGCCCAGGCGCGGCCTGACCTGCCCGAGGAGCTGTTCGAGGAACTGGTGGATCTTGTGGAGAGCCCAAGCCTGATCGAGGGATCGGTGGAGCCGCGCTTCCTGGCCCTGCCGCCGGAGGTGCTGAGCACGGTGATGCGCAGCCACCAGCGCTACGTTCCACTGCGGCGTCTGGATGCGCCTGAGGATCCCCTCGCCCTCTCAGCCCGGGACAGCCTGCTGCCCCGCTTTCTCTGTATCGGCAATGGTCTGCCGGAAGCGGCTGACACGGTGCGGCGAGGCAATGAACGGGTGCTCAAAGCCCGTCTGGCCGATGCGGAGTTCTTTCTGGAAGCCGACCGCGCCATCACCTGCGAGCAGCGGCGCCAGCGCTTAGCCAGCGTCACCTTCGCGGATGGCCTCGGCAGCCTGCTCGATCGCAGTGATCGCCTCCAATGGCTGTGCGGACTGCTGCTGAAGCACCTCTCCCTGCCGCCGGAGAGCCAGGTCGCGGCCCTGCGGGCGGCGCACCTCTGCAAGCACGATCTGGTCAGTCAGATGGTGGGTGAATTCCCGGAACTGCAGGGGGTGATGGGGGCCAAGTACGCCCTGGCGGAGGGGGAATCCAGGGAAGTGGCCCTGGCGGTGCTGGAGCATTACCTGCCCAGGGGCGCCTCGGATCAGCCGCCCGCGTCGGGAGCCGGGGCGGTGGTTGCCCTGGCCGAGCGCCTGGAACTGCTGCTCAGCATCTATGCCAAAGGAGAACGACCGAGCGGCTCCTCGGATCCCTACGCCCTGCGCCGGGCAGGCAATGGCGTGTTGCAGATTCTCTGGGAGCGGGGCTGGTCCCTGGATCTGGTCAGCCTGCTGGAGCAGGCGACAGCCCAATGGGCCCAGCGACTGCCCGAGCTGGAGATCGAGGCCCCCGCTCTCGCCGGCGAACTGGTGGAAGCCCTGCGCCAGCGCATGGTCTCCCTGTTCGATGAGGAAGGCTTCGATCCCGACCTTGTCCAGGCCGTGGCGGGGGATGGAGTCTCAGCCCAGCGCCTGCTGGGCAACCCGATCGATGGCCGTCAGCGCCTGACCCTGCTGGCGCACCTGCGCCGTGACGGCCAGCTGGCGCCGGTGCAGGCCGTGGTGCAACGGGCGGCACGGCTGGCGGTGAAGGGGACCCTGCCAGCCGATGTGCTGAGCCCGGCAGCAGTGGTGGATCCGGCGCTGTTCAGCTCCGCCAGCGAGGCGGGCATGCTGCAGGTGCTGGAGGAGCTTGAGCCGATCCTGGCGGTGCAGAACCCTGAGGTGCGCTACCGCGAGCTGGCCAGCAAGCTGGCCGAAGGGGCCGTGGCCCTCTCGGCCTTCTTCGATGGGGCCACCAGCGTGATGGTGATGTGCGACGACCCAGGCGTGCGCAGCAACCGCCTGAACCTGCTCGGGGTGTTGCGCAACCAGGCCGCCGAGTTGGCCGATTTCAGCAAGCTCAGCAGCTGAGGCTGCTGGAGGGGACCAGCCTCAGGCCTCCCCTCAGCCCTTGGCCGCCAGCGCGGGTTCCCGCTGCTCCTCGCTCACCTCAGGGGTGGCCGCCACAGCACCGGCCTTGGGCTCACCCTTGGCTCGGCCCACTCCCTGCTGCTGCTCCGATTCCTGAGCGAGGGTGGCCAGCCAGGCTTCCATTTCCTCAGGACTGCGGACCACGCTGGGCACAGGTTTGTAGGACTGTGGGGCCAGGGCATTGCCGCGCAGCACGGCACCGAGGGTGAGCAGGGTGAGCTTGATCTGCTGCCAGGGGTTCATCATCACCACCCGCTTGTAGAGGTAGCTGTCGAAGGTGAGCCGCTGCACGTCCTTGTCGTCGCACATCTCGACGAAAGCCTCCCTGGCCGCATCATTGCGGTAGAAGATGTTCTGGAGAATTTCCAGCACCTTGTAGGTGGCCCCGTACTGCTTGTCCCACTTGCGGATGTAGACCTTGAGGTCGGATTCGGTGGGAATCCTGCTGCCGGAGGCACTGGCGGCAACGATCTGCTCGGCGCACATGCGTCCGCTCTTGGCGGCGAAGTAGATCCCTTCCCCGGAGCTCTTGGTGACATAGCCGGCGGCATCGCCCACCAGGGCCATGCGACCCACCACCCGACGGGGCCTGGGATGCTCAGGAATGGGGTGGGCCTCCACCTTGATCACCTCACCACGCAGCAGCCTTGCACTGGCCCGCTTGCGGATGCCCTTCTGGAGGCTCTTGATCAGCGCCTGGTTTTTCTGCATCGTTCCCGTTCCCACGGCCACGTGGTCGTACTTGGGGAAGACCCAGGCATAAAAATCAGGGGAGACGTCGGTGCCGACGTACATCTCGGCCAGATCCTCGTAGTAGCTCATCTCCTCCTTGGGCAGGCGGATCCGCTCCTGAAAGGCGATGGCCACGTTGTAGTCGCCCGCATCCATGGCCTTGGCCACCCGGCTGTTGGCTCCATCCGCACCCACGATCAGGTCCACCTCGAGGCTCTTGATCTCGCCGGTGGGGCCACCGCCGGAGTAGTCGGCGTAGTGCAGGGTGTAGGGACCCTGGCGCGATGAGCCGGTGTCGATGGACTGAACGAGACCATTGATCAGGTGGGCCCCCAGATCAGCCGCCCGGTTGCGCAGGAAACCGTCGAGGATTTCCCGCCGGCACATGCCGATGTATTCCTCCTTGTTGTCGAGATGGATATCCACCTCACGATTGGAGGGGGAGATCATGCGCATGTTGCGCACCTTCCGGTCGATGATCGACTCGGGCAGGTCGAATTCCTCGACCATGCAGAGCGGAATGGCCCCACCACACGGCTTGGCGTTGTCAAGCTTTCGCTCGAAGAGCCAGGTCTCAATTCCAGCCTTCGCTAGCACTTCGGCTGCGCAGGAACCGCTCGGGCCGCCACCCACCACTGCGACTCGCAACATCTTGAAACCTGCTCCGCGGGAATGATCCTTGGGCGCGAAGCTAACACCCACGCCCAGTTCGATGCTGGTCAGGCCAGGGCTGAGACCTACGATTGTGTCGAAGTTTGTTACGAGGTTGCGTGCCCCCGCAAAGGCCGCAGCGCCTGAAGCGCGATCAGCAGCGCGAGGATCTGCCGGTGGCACGCCGCTCCCTGCCCGAGGGCCGTGGCCGCAG
Source organism: Synechococcus sp. CS-205 (assembly GCF_025128255.1). Taxonomy (NCBI): domain Bacteria; kingdom Bacillati; phylum Cyanobacteriota; class Cyanophyceae; order Synechococcales; family Synechococcaceae; genus Synechococcus; species Synechococcus sp. CS-205. The sequence goes on along the minus strand of NZ_JAHLZB010000024.1, from coordinate 45,987 downwards.
AGGTCTGCTCAAGCCCGTGGCCACCACGATCGGCGTCCTGCTGGCGGTGGCGGGCGCCGGGGTGGTGCTGTTCCTTCAGCCGCTGCGGCGCTGGCTGGCGCCGCCCCCGGTGCCTGGCCTGGAGGCGCGCCAGAGCCTGGACGGCCGCCTGCTGGGCCACTTTCCCTACCCCGAAGCGGGCAGCAGCCTGCTGGTGGCGGTGGCCCCGGGGCTGAAGCTGCGGCCCGAGGCCGCTGACGCCCTGCTGGCGATGCAGCGGGCTGCCGCCGACGATGGTGTGGACCTGCGCCTGCTGAGCGCTTTTCGCTCGATCGAACTGCAGCAGGGGATCTTCTTCGATGTCAAGGCGGAGCGGAACCAGAGCGCCCAGGAGCGGGCCGAGGTCAGTGCACCACCAGGGTTCTCCGAGCACAGCACCGGCTACGCGGTCGACCTCGGGGACGGCGCCAACCCCCAGAGCGACCTGAGTGAAAGCTTCGATCGCACGGCAGCGTTCCGCTGGCTCGACGCCAATGCCAATCGTTTTCATTTCCAGCTCTCCTTCCCCAGGGGCAACAGCCAGGGGGTGAGCTACGAGCCGTGGCACTGGCGCTATGAGGGATCGCTCGAGGCCCTGCGCCTGTTCGAACCGGCCCGCCAGCTGGGAGGTTGAGCGGCCTGGCAGACCAGCGGCTGAGCCGGGAAGCGCACCTGGCGCATCTGGATCTGGCGCATCGGCTCCTTTAACTGATCAAACCGGAGGCTCTTCGGTGGTGCTGGGATAAGGTGATGGATTGTTGCAACCGTTTCGGTTGCTGCCGACAAGATTAAGCGAGAGATCCCGTATGAGCGCCAATCAGAGCGCACCGATTCGCAACATCGCGATCATTGCCCATGTGGACCATGGCAAGACCACCCTGGTGGATGCCCTGCTTCAGCAGTCGGGCATTTTCCGTGAAGGGGAGGCCGTGCCCACCTGTGTGATGGACTCCAACGACCTGGAGCGCGAGCGCGGCATCACGATCCTCTCCAAGAACACCGCCGTCACCTACGGCGACACCCGCATCAACATCGTCGACACCCCTGGCCACGCCGATTTCGGCGGTGAGGTGGAGCGGGTTCTGGGCATGGTCGACGGGGCGCTGCTGATCGTGGATGCCAACGAGGGGCCGATGCCCCAGACCCGTTTCGTGCTGAAGAAGGCTCTGGAACAGGGTCTGCGACCGATCGTGTTCGTCAACAAGATCGACCGGGCCCGGGTGGATCCCGAACAGGCTGTCGACAAGGTGCTGGATCTCTTCCTCGAACTGGGCGCCGACGACGACCAGTGCGACTTCCCCTACCTCTTCGGCAGCGGCATGGGCGGCTACGCCAAGCCGGACATGGCCACGGAGAGCGAGACGATGAAGCCGCTCTTTGATGCCATCCTGCGCCACGTGCCACCGCCGGTCGGCGATGCCACCAAGCCCCTGCAGTTGCAGGTCACCACCCTCGATTACTCCGACTTCCTCGGGCGGATCATGATCGGGAGGGTGCACAACGGCACGATCAAGTCGGGCCAGCCGGCGGCCCTCATCCGCGACGACGGCAGCATCAAGCGCGGCCGGATCAGCAAGCTGCTGGGTTTCGAAGGCCTGGCCCGAGTTGAGATCGCCGAAGCCCGTGCCGGTGATCTGGTGGCCGTGGCCGGCTTCGACGAGGTGAACATCGGCGAGACCATCGCCTGTCCCGAGCATCCCGAGGCCCTGCCGCTGATCCGGGTGGATGAACCCACCCTGCAGATGACCTTCGTGGTCAACGATTCCCCCTTCGCCGGCAAGGAAGGCAAGTTCGTCACCAGCCGCCAGCTGCGCGACCGGCTGCAGAAGGAGCTGCTGACCAATGTGGCCCTGCGGGTCGAGGACACCGATTCCCCGGACCGCTTCGCCGTCAGCGGCCGCGGTGAGCTTCACCTGGGCATCCTGATCGAGACCATGCGCCGGGAAGGCTTTGAATTTCAGGTGTCCCAGCCCCAGGTGATCTTCCGCACCATCGACGGCACTCCCTGCGAACCTGTGGAGACCCTGGTGATGGATGTCCCCGAGGAGGCCGTCGGCAGCTGCATCGAGAAGCTGGGCATGCGCAAGGGCGAGATGCAGAACATGGAAACCGGCAGCGATGGCCGTACCCAGCTGGAGTTCGTGGTTCCGGCACGGGGGCTGATCGGATTCCGCGGGGAGTTCGTGCGCGCCACCAGGGGCGAGGGAATCATGAGCCACTCCTTCTTCGAATACCGCCCGATGCAGGGTGATTTCGATGCCCGTCGCAACGGGGTGCTGATCGCCTACGAAGAGGGGACCGCCACTTTCTATGCCCTCAAGGGCGCCGAAGACCGTGGCCAGTTCTTCATCACCCCTGGCACCAAGGTGTACAAGGGCATGATCGTCGGCGAGCACAACCGTCCGCCCGACCTCGAGCTCAATGTCTGCAAGGCCAAGCAGGTCACCAACATCCGCTCAGCCGGCGCTGAGGTGCTTGACACCCTTCAGTCGCCGATCCAGATGACCCTGGAGCGGGCACTCGAATACATCGGCCCCGACGAAATGCTGGAAGTCACCCCGGAGTCGATCCGGCTGCGCAAGCTGCCGGCGAAGAAGCCCGCCAAACGGTGAACGAGCTGCTCGACGCCGACCCCCGCTTGCAGCGGGCTGTCGACCTCTTCAATGCCGGCGAGTGGTATTCCTGCCACGACAGCTTCGAGGAGCTCTGGCATGAAACCCAGGGGCCCGACCGGCCCGTTCTCCAGGGTCTGCTGCAGATCGCCGTGGCCCATCTCCATCTGGAGCGCGGCAACCAGCGCGGCGCCACGGTGCTGCTGGGTGAAGGACTGGGCAGGCTGGCCCGCAGCGGTCCTGAGGCGCTGGGTCTTGACCTCGACCACCTGCGCCAGGCCAGCGCGGCGCGACTCGCGTGTCTTCAGGTGGGAGGCGATCCAGCCGCCCTGCCCCTTCCCAGCCTGCGGCGCTGGCCCGTAGATTGCCCTGTCAGTTTGTGAGTGTGCGGATGGGGTGCCCCAGGTTTGCGGCCCTTCGCCCATCCCCCCCTCAGGCCCTGGCAGCCGTGCTGCTGATGCTGGGATCGGTGGGGCCCGCCTGCGCCAGGCCGATCCAGCCCGGGGAGCAGGTCGGCCCCGCCCCCCAGGAGGCGACTGCCGAGGTCACTCCCGAGGTCGCTCCGGCCCCGACCGGCCTGGTCACGATCGAATCCGATCGCCAGCAGGCGGACAACGTCACCGGCATCATCACGGCCATCGGCAACGTCAGGATCGTCTATCCCGATCGAGGGGTGGTGGCCACCTCCCGCCAGGCCCAGTACTTCACCCGTGAGGAGATGATCATCCTCAGCGGCGATGTGGACGTCATCCAGGACGACGGCAACACCCTTCAGGCCGACCGGGTCACCTACCTGGTGAATCGGGAACGGGCCCTTGCCCAGCCCCTGGAAGGCCAGCAGGTGTTCAGCACGCTCCTGATCCAGACCACCCCCCAGATCCAGCCAGCCGGCGTGCCCCAGCAGACCCCCAGCCAGCCGCTTCGATGAGCCTCTCCCTGGAGAGCGTGGCCCTGAGCCTGGGCGGCCGTCCCCTGGTGAAGGAGGTGAGCCTGGAGCTTGAGCCAGGAGAAGTTGTGGGCCTGCTCGGCCCCAACGGTGCCGGCAAGACCACCACCTTCAATCTGGTGACGGGTCTGCTCAGGCCCGACAGGGGTCAGGTGCTGCTGGATGGGCGCCGGGTCGAAGGTCTGCCGATGCCCAAACGGGCACGGCTCGGCATCGGCTACCTGCCTCAGGAAGCCAGCGTGTTCCGGCAGCTCACCACCCGCGAGAACCTGCAATTGGCCCTGCAGCAGAGCGGGACACCGCTGCGGGTGCGGCGCCAGAGGCTGGAGCAACTGATCGAGGAATTCCACCTGAGCAAGTTCCAGCACCGCCGCGGCTACCAACTTTCGGGCGGAGAGCGTCGTCGCTGCGAGGTGGCCAGGGCGTTGGCGGTGGGCCATGAGGGACCGCGCTATCTCCTGCTGGATGAACCCTTCGCGGGCGTCGATCCCCTGGCGGTGGCCGACCTTCAGGCTCTGATCGGCACCCTGCGCCAGCGGGGCATGGGCCTGCTGATCACCGACCACAACGTGCGCGAAACCCTGGCGATCACCGATCGGGCCTACATCCTCACCGAGGGCAGCATTCTCGCGTCGGGCCCCTCTTCCGAGGTGGCCAGCGACTCCCTGGTCCGACGTCACTACCTGGGGGAGGGATTTCAGCTGTGAGCGTGTTGACGAACCACCCGGCCAATCCACGGGTCAAGCGCCTGCTGCGGCCCTTCACGCTCTCCTGGCAGCGCCTGCCGCTGATGGATCGCTGGCTCACCAACGAGCTGCTGGGGCCCCTGCTGTTCGGCGTCGCAGCCTTCACCGCGGTGTCGCTCTCGGTGGGTGTGGTCTTCGAGCTGGTGCGGCGGGTGGCCGAATCGGGCCTGCCGATGCTGACCGCCCTGCAGGTGCTCGGTCTGAGGATGCCCGGCTTCCTGGTGCTCTCGTTCCCCATGGCCACCCTGATGGCCACCCTGCTGGCCTACAGCACCCTCTCGAGCAACAGCGAACTGATCGCCCTGCGCAGCGTGGGGGTGAGCACCTGGCGGATGGTGATGCCCGCCCTGATCGTGGCGGTGCTGATGAGCCTGCTCACCTTCGTGTTCAACGACCTGATCGTTCCCAGCGCCAACCTGGAGGCCACCAACACCCTCAACCAGGCCCTGGGCAAGGCGATCGCAGCGGAGAAGGGCAGCAACATCATCTATTCCCGCTTCAGCCGCCGCCCCAGCGACCGCGATGACACCGGCAGCGAGCGCTATCTCTCCCAGCTGTTCTATTCCCGTCAGTTCAAGGATGGAGAGATGAAGGACGTGACGGTGCTGGATTTCAGCCGTGCCAGCGGTACCCAGATCCTCAAGGCCAGACAGGGCACGTGGAACGATTCCGTTGGGATGTGGGAATTCCGCGATGGTCAGATCGTTTTGGTGGGTGAGAACGAGACCACCACCTCGGCCAAGTTCGATCGTTATCTCTACCCGCTTGACCAGGGTCCTCTCAAGCTGGCGGCCCTGCCCAAGGATGCGGCCAGCATGTCGGTCTCCCAGGCCCTGCGGGCTGAGGTGCTGTTGCGGGAGGCCGGCGATCAGAAGGAGGCCCGGCGGCTGCGGGTGCGGATCCAGGAGAAATTCGCCTTCCCGGCCATCTGCCTGGTCTTCGGCCTGATCGGCAGCAGCCTCGGGGTCAGACCCAATGCCCGCACCAGTCGCAGCCAGGGGTTCGGCATCAGCGTTCTGCTGATCTTCTCCTATTACCTGATGTCCTTCATCTTCAGCTCCCTGGGGGTCAAGGGCACCCTCGCCCCTGTGCTGGCGGCCTGGTCGCCCGTGCTGATCGGCCTGGCCCTGGGCCTGGTGCTGTTACGTCAGGCCAGCCGCTGAGCCGGGCCTGCAGGCAGACTGGTCCACTGATTCGCCCCGCCCCGAGCGAGCTTCTGTGAACGATCCGGTTCTCTCCCTGGGCCTGCTGGCCTTCGCGCTGCTGCTGGTGGCCCTGCCCCTGGCCTTCTGGAGCCTCAGTGGCGGGCGCTCCAACAGCCTGGTCCGTCTGATGGTGGCGGCCGCCAACCTGAGTCTCACGGCCCAGCTCACCCTGCGCTGGTGGGAGTCGGGCCATTTCCCGATCAGCAACCTCTACGAATCCCTCTGCTTCCTGGCCTGGGCCTGCACCCTCACCCAGCTGCTGGTGGAGCGCTCCTGGCCCAGCCCGCTGGTGCCCGCGGCGGCCACACCCATGGGCCTGGGCTGCCTGGCCTTCGCCAGTTTCGCGCTGCCGGATCGCCTGCAGGAGGCCTCGCCACTGGTGCCTGCCCTGCGTTCCAGCTGGCTGGTGATGCACGTGAGCGTGATCATGGTGAGCTATGCCGCCCTGCTTGTGGGTTCACTGCTCTCGGTGGCGGTGCTGTTCACCGATCGCGGCCAGGACCTGCAACTGCGCAGCAGCTCCATCGGCAGCGGCGGCTATCGCCAGGCCAAGCTGGCCGGGGCCGGTGATGCCGGAAACCTGCAGCTGAGCAGTGTGTCGATCGGGGTGAGCGAGCAGCTCGACAGCCTCAGCTACCGCACCATCTCCGTGGGGTTCCTGCTGCTCTCGGTGGGCCTGGTGAGCGGAGCCGTCTGGGCGAATGAAGCCTGGGGCAGCTGGTGGAGCTGGGATCCCAAGGAAACCTGGGCGTTGATCTGCTGGCTGGTCTACGCCGCCTACCTGCACAGCCGTCTGAGCCGGGGTTGGCAGGGACGACGGCCCGCCCTGGTGGCGGTGGCCGGCCTGCTGGTGATTGTCGTCTGCTACATCGGCGTGAACCTGCTGGGCATCGGTCTGCACAGCTACGGCTGGTTCCTGGGGGCCTGAACCCAGCGGCAGAACGGGAACCGCAGCCCACGCCCGGTTCCCGTTGACGGCGGTTGCAGTTCAGCCGCTGGGCCGTTCAGCCGTTCAGACGAGCACCGCCTCGGGACGGCGACTGTGGCGGATGCCCTCGATCGCGGCCCGGTAGTCGGGAGCGTTGAACACGGCCGAACCGGCCACGATGGCGTTGGCTCCGGCTTCCACCACCTGCCAGGTGTTGTTGGCCTTGAGGCCCCCATCCACTTCGATCCAGGGATCGAGTCCGCGCTCGTCGCACATGCGGCGCAGGCGGCGGACCTTCTCCACGGCCGAGGGGATGAAGCTCTGGCCCCCGAAGCCGGGATTGACGCTCATGATCAGGACCAGATCGCAGAGCTCGAGGCAGTACTCCAGGGTTTCCAGGGGAGTGCCGGGATTGAGCACAGCTCCGGCTTTCTTGCCCAGGTCCTTGATCTGCCCCAGGTTGCGGTGCAGGTGCGGGCAGGCTTCCACCTGCACGTAGATGTGATCGGCACCGGCCTTGGCGAAGTCACCCACATAACGCTCGGGCTCCACGATCATCAGGTGGACATCGAGGGGCTTGCGGGTGACGGGACGCAGGGCCTCGACGATCAGAGGGCCGATCGTGATGTTGGGGACGAAACGGCCGTCCATGACGTCGACATGGATCCAGTCGGCTCCTGCCTCGTCGACGGCTCTCACCTCGTCACCGAGGCGGGCGAAATCTGCGGAAAGGATCGACGGGGCGATCACCAGAGGCTTCGTGCTCATGGTTGGGGCCACCGGGGCAAAGGAGCCAATTGATTGTAGGAAGTGGCGGTGGGGGGGCTCACGTGGCGCTGATACAGTGACGCCCGCTTCGTGTCGGAAAGACCTTGCCGCAGCTGGTCTGCCTGTCTTTTCGCTGACGCCTTCTCTCCCCCCTGCCGGACCGTCGTGGATCGCACCCTCATTCAGGAACTGCTCGAAGTCGTCGAGCAGGCCGCCATCGCCTCCGCCCATCTCACCGGGCTCGGCAAAAAAGATGAGGCCGACGCCGCCGCCGTCGAAGCGATGCGCACCCGGATGGGATCCATCGCCATGCAGGGCCGGATCGTGATCGGCGAGGGCGAGCGCGATGAGGCCCCGATGCTCTACATCGGCGAGGAAGTGGGCAGCGGCACCGGCCCGGGCGTTGATTTCGCCGTCGATCCCTGCGAGGGCACCAACCTCTGCGCCAACGCCCAGGATGGATCGATGGCCGTGCTGGCCGCCTCCGACCGCGGTGGCCTGTTCAACGCCCCCGACTTCTACATGAAGAAGCTGGCCGCACCTCCGGCCGCCAAGGGCAAGGTGGACATCCGCAAGAGTGCCACCGAGAACATCGCCATCCTGAGCGAGTGCCTGGGCATGCCCGCCAGCGATCTGGTGATCGTGGTGATGGACCGCGCCCGCCACAAGGACCTGATCGCCGAGATCCGCGCCACCGGCGCCCGGGTGAAGCCGATCAGCGACGGTGACGTGCAGGCCGCGATCGCCTGCGGCTTCGCCGGCACCGGCACCCATGCCCTGATGGGCATCGGCGCCGCCCCCGAGGGCGTGATCTCGGCAGCAGCCCTGCGCTGCCTCGGGGCCCATTTCCAGGGTCAGCTGGTGTACGACCCGGCCATCGCCCAGACCAGCGAGTGGGCTGACTACACCAAGGAGGGCAACATCGAGCGCCTCAACTCGATGGGCATCACCGACATCGACAAGGTCTACGAGGCCGAAGAGCTGGCCTCCGGTGAGAATGTGGTTTTCGCCGGCAGCGGCATCACGCCCGGTCTGCTGTTCAAGGGGGTGGTCTTCGAGCGCGACTGCACCCGCACCAGCAGCCTGATCATCAGCTCGCTCGATTCCTCGGCGCGCTTCACCGATACGGTGCACATCAAGCCCGGCGCCCAGAGCGTCGCCCTGCGCTGAGTCCCTCCCCATGCACATCGCCGTCGTCGGCCTCAGCCATCGCACGGCTCCGGTCGAGATCCGGGAGCGACTGAGCATCCCCGAGCAGACGATGGAGGAGTCACTCCAGAACCTGCGCGGGGACGCCCAGGTGCTTGAGGCGTCGATCCTCAGCACCTGCAACCGGCTCGAGATCTACACCCTGGTGCGCAGCCCGGAGCAGGGAATCCATGCGGTGGGCTCGTTCCTGAGTCAGCACTCCGGCCTGGCCTTCGGGGATCTCACCCCCCACCTGTTCACCTACCACCACGAGGAGGCGGTGGCCCACCTGCTGCGGGTGGCCGCCGGCCTCGACAGCCTGGTGCTGGGCGAGGGCCAGATCCTCTCCCAGGTCAAGAAGATGGTGCGGCTGGGCCAGGAACACGGCTCGATCGGACCGATCCTCAACCGCCTGCTCAACCAGGCGGTGAGCACGGGCAAACGGGTGCGCAGCGAGACCAACCTGGGCACCGGGGCGGTCTCGATCAGCTCGGCCGCCGTGGAGCTGGCCCAGCTCAAGGTGGGCCAGGCCCGGGGCCTCGACGAGCTGGTCCCCCTGGATCAGGAGCAGGTGGCCGTGGTGGGAGCCGGGCGGATGGCTCGGCTGCTGCTGCAGCACCTGCAGGCCAAGGGCTGCCGTGGCCTGGTGCTGCTCAACCGAACAACCGAACGCGCCGAGGCCCTGGCGGCTGATTTTCCTGATTTTCCCGTCCAGTGCCGCCCCCTGAGCGACCTGGATCACTGCCTGAGCACCTGCTCGCTGGTGTTCACCAGCACCGGCGCCGAGGAGCCGATCATCGCGGCCGAACGGCTCAAAGGCCTGAACCGTCGTTCCTCACTGATGCTCATCGACATCGGTGTGCCGCGCAACATCAGCGCCGACGTGGACCAGCTCAGCGGCGTCGACGCCTTCGATGTCGACGATCTTCAGGAGGTGGTGACCCGCAACCAGGAGGCCCGCCGGGAGATCGCCGCCGAAGCCGAAGGGCTGCTGCAGGAGGAGGCCCGCCAGTTTCTGGAATGGTGGGACGGCCTCGAGGCGGTGCCCACCCTCAACCGCCTGCGTCAGCAGCTCGAGCAGATCCGCGAGCAGGAACTGCAGAAAGCGCTCAGCCGCATGGGTCCCGACCTTTCGGTGCGGGAGCGCAAGGTGGTGGAAGCCCTCAGCAAGGGCATCATCAACAAGATCCTGCACAGCCCGGTCACCAATCTTCGGGCACCCCAGCCGCGTCAGCAGCGCCATCAGGCCATGCAGGCGCTGCACCAGCTGTTTGCCCTCGATGGAGAGAGCGAGGAGTCCTGATGTCACCGGGGCTACAGCGGCTTGCCACGTTTTTGTTCTTGGCCGCTCCAGGCAAGGTTCTGGAGGCACCCGATCCGGTACGGTGCTCGCACGCTGATGGCAGCAGTTTCGGAGGGAATGGATGAAGCGGGTTCTGGCGATCATTCTCGGCGGTGGCGCCGGTACCAGGCTCTATCCCCTCACGAAGATGCGGGCCAAGCCCGCTGTACCGCTCGCCGGTAAATATCGCCTGATTGATATCCCCGTCAGCAACTGCATCAACTCGGGGATCAACAAGATCTACGTGCTCACGCAGTTCAACAGCGCGTCGCTGAACCGCCACCTCACCCAGAGTTACAACCTTTCCGCCGGCTTCGGGCAGGGCTTCGTGGAAGTGCTGGCTGCCCAGCAGACCCCCGACAGCCCCAGTTGGTTCGAGGGCACTGCCGATGCCGTGCGCAAGTACCAGTGGCTGTTCCAGGAATGGGATGTGGATCAGTATCTGATCCTCTCCGGTGATCAGCTCTACCGGATGGATTACAGCCGTTTCGTGGATCACCACATCCAGACCGGCGCTGACCTCACGGTGGGAGCCCTGCCGGTGGACGCGCAGCAGGCCGAAGCCTTCGGACTGATGCGCACTGACCTCGATGGACGCATCCGGGAGTTCTCGGAAAAACCCAAGGGCGCCGCGCTTGAGGCCATGAAGGTGGACACGGCCCGCCTGGGACTGGCGGAAGCCGAGGCGGCCCGGCGGCCTTATCTGGCCTCGATGGGGATCTACGTCTTCAGCCGCGACACCCTGTTCGATCTGCTGGCGCAGAACCCCGGCTCGACCGATTTCGGCAAGGAGATCATCCCCACGGCGCTCGGGCGGGGTGACAACCTGCGGGCCTACCTGTTTGACGACTACTGGGAGGACATCGGCACGATCGGGGCCTTCTACGAAGCCAACCTGGCCCTCACCGACCAACCCCGGCCGGCCTTTTCCTTCTACGACGAACAGTTCCCGATCTACACCCGGCCCCGCTACCTCCCCCCCAGCAAGCTTCTGGATGCGCAGGTCACCCAATCGATCGTCGGAGAGGGCTCCCTGTTGCAGGAATGCAGCATTCACCACTGCGTGCTCGGCGTGCGCTCGCGCATCGAAGGGGAAGTGGTGCTGCAGGACACCCTCGTGATGGGGGCCGACTTCTTCGAGTCCGCCGAGGAGCGGGCGGTGCTGCGCGAACGGGGCGGCATTCCCGTTGGCGTGGGCCGGGGCACCACCGTGCGCCGGGCGATCCTCGACAAGAACGTGCGCATCGGGCGCAACGTCACGATCGTGAACAAGGATCGGATCGAGGAGGCCGACCGGCCGGAACTGGGCTTCTACATCCGCAACGGCATCGTGGTGGTGGAGAAGAACGCCACCATTGCCGACGGCACCGTGATCTGAGCGCTTGCTGACACAGGGCCTGGCCCGGCGGCGTTCCGGCAGGCTCGCGGCCACACTGAGGCCGCACGGCCTGCACGCCAAACCCTCATGAGCAAAGCGCACTTCGGCCTGATCGGCCTCGGAGTGATGGGCGAAAACCTGGTCCTAAACGCCGAACGCAACGGCTACTCCAGCGTCGTCTACAACCGCACCTACGCCAAGACCGAAGACTTTCTGAACGGCCGGGCTGCCGGGCTGAACATCATCGGTGCCCACACGCTCGAGGAGTTCGTCGGGGCCCTGGAACGCCCCCGCCGGATTCTGATGATGATCAAGGCGGGCGCTCCGATCGACGCCATGATCGCCTCGATCTCCCCCCTGCTGGAAGACGGCGATCTGCTGATCGATGGCGGCAACTCCCTCTACACCGACACCGAGCGGCGGGTGAAGGAGCTGGAAAGCCAGAGCTTCGGCTACATCGGCATGGGGGTCTCCGGCGGTGCCAAGGGGGCCCTGGAGGGGCCGAGCATGATGCCCGGTGGCACCAAGGCCGCCTACGACGCCATCGAGGGGCTCGTGCGCAAGATGGCCGCCCAGGTGGACGACGGTCCCTGCGTCACCTACATCGGCCCCGGCGGTGCCGGCCATTTCGTCAAGACGGTCCACAACGGCATCGAGTACGGGATCGAGCAGATCCTTGTGGAGGCCTACGACCTGATGAAGCGCTCGGCCGGCATGGATGGCCTGGCCATGGCCCAGGTGTTCGACGGCTGGAACCAGCTGGAGGAGCTCTCCTCCTACCTGGTGGAGATCACCGAGGTTTGTCTGCGCACCCGCGATCCTGAGGATGGCGGCGACCTGGTGGAGAAGATCCTCGATGTGGCCGGACAGAAGGGAACCGGCCTCTGGACCGTGGTCAGCGCCCTGGAGATGGGGGTGCCGGTGCCCACGATCTATGCGGCACTCAATGGCCGGGTGATGAGCTCCCTGCACGGCGAGCGCCAGGCAGCGGAAGGCATCATTCCCGGCCCCGAGGCGGTGGCGGTGGACCTGGGCGAGCCCAGCGAGGGGATGCCTGCCCTGCGCGATGCCATCACCCTGGCCTGCATCGCCAGCTATGCCCAGGGCATGGCCCTGATGGTGGAAGCCTCCTCCCTGCACGACTACAACCTCAACCTCTCCGCCATCGCCCAGATCTGGAAGGGGGGCTGCATCATTCGCGCCAAGCTGCTGCAGCGCATCCAGAACGCCTACGACGCCAACCCGGGCCTGCCCAACCTGATGGTGGACCCCTGGTTCGCCGAGCAGGTGAACGCCCGGTTGCCCGGCCTGCGCCAGGTGGTGGCCGGTGCGGCCCTGGCCGGCATTCCCGTGCCCTGCCTGAGCAGCACCCTCGACTACATCGACAGCTACCGCACGGCGCGGCTGCCCCAGAACCTGCTCCAGGCCATGCGCGACTGCTTCGGCGCCCACACCTACCAACGGGTGGACCGTGAGGGCAGCTTCCACACCGAGTGGCTGTGATGCGCAGCCAGCCCCCGGCCAGCTACCGGATCGAAGTGGCCGCCGACGGTGAGGAGCTGGCCCGGCGCACCGCGGAGACCATCGCCGCCTGCATCGATCTGGCCCTGGCCCAGCGGGATCGGGCCCAGATCGCCCTGGCCGGTGGCGGCACCCCGGCGGCGGCCTACCGCCTGCTGGGCCGGGAGCGGCTGCCCTGGCCACGGGTGGATGTGCTGCTGGGCGATGAGCGCTGGGTGGCGGCCGACGACCCCTCCAGCAATGCCCTGATGCTGCACCAGAGCCTGCTGGCGGAGGCCCCGGGCTCCGAGGCCTGCTTCCGGCCGGTGCCCACCGAGCTGGAGAGCCCGGAGGCCAGCGCCGAGGCCTACGCCGCCATGGTGGCCAGGCTCTGCCCGGGCGATCCCCCGATCTTCGATCTGGTGTTGCTGGGGCTGGGGGAAGACGGCCACACGGCCTCCCTGTTTCCCGGCACCCCGGCCACCAGGGTGATCGATCGGGAGGCCACGGTCAGCGAAGGCAAGGGGCTGCCCAGGGTCACCCTCACCGCTCCGGTGCTGAGCGCCGCGCGCCAGGTGCTGTTTCTGGTGAGCGGCGCTGGCAAGCAGGAGGCCCTGCGGCGCCTGCTCGATCCCGATGAATCGCCCGAGCGCACGCCGGCACGGCTGGTCAGCCCCCGCCAGCCGGTGCTGATCCTCGCCGATGCCGCCGCTGCGGCAGGCTTGGAGGAGTGATCGAGCTGGCCCTGATGGTGGCACCCCTGCTGGTGGTGAGCGGTGATGGCTTCAGCGGCTGGCTGGCCCTGAACGACACGATCATGGGGGGCCGCAGCAGCGGCGTCTGCCGCAGCGGACCATCAGGGCTGGTGCTGGAGGCGGAGGTGATCGAAGCCGGGGGCGGCTTCGTGAGCTGCCGCTCCCCCCTGTTCTCACCGCCCCTGGATCTGAGTGCCTACCGGGCGCTCCAGCTCGACCTGCGCGGCGACGGGCGGCGCTACAAGCTGGCGGTGGCCTGCGCTGATCGGGTGGCCGGCCTCACCGAGCTGATCCCGGGGGGGCTGCGCTGGGTGAGCGAGTTCGCCACCAGCCCCGAGGGCCTCACCACGGTGGAGATCCCCTTCGAGCAACTCAAGGCCTCGGTGCGGGCTCAGCCGATGACCCTGCCCCTGCTGCGCTTTGATCCCTCCCGGATCACCCGGCTGCAGATCCTGCACTCGAAATTCGGCGACGATGGCCGGCCCAACCCCGGCTTCCGCGCCGGTGCCCTGCGCCTGGGCGTGGAGGCGATCCGGGCCGTTCCCTGAGATGAGCGAGCTGCTGAGGCGGGTGGCCGCTGCCGCCGACCTCTGCCTGAAACCCCACCGGCATGCGGCGGTGCTCCGCTCAGGTTCACCTGATCTGATCTCCCTGGAGTCGGAGGCCGGCCAGGCCGGTGAGGAGTGCACCCTGCGGCTGCTCTGCCGCAGGGCCGATGGCGAACGGGCGGAACAGCACGACATCGAGCTGGAGATCTACCGCAGCGGAGGGGATCTGCACCTGATGCTGAGCTGGCCGGAGCAACCCGATCAACCCTTGCTCTGGCAGGGCAACCACCCGGTCTGGATGGACGGCGACAGTGGCCAGCGCTGCGAGCGACCGGCCACCGGTGCAGGGCTGGAGGCCCTGGCCCGACGGCTGCGGGCCCTGCTCAGCCCTGATCGGTGACCGCCCCCAGGCTGCTGCTGCTCACCAGCCGGGCGTACTTGCCGAGCACCCCCGTGCGGTAGCGGGGCTCAGGTGCCACCCAGGCCGCGCGGCGGCGCTCGAGCTCGGCCGGCTCCACATTCAGCTGGATCAGCAGCTGGTGGGCATCGACGGTGATGCTGTCGCCTTCCTGCACCAGGGCGATGGTGCCGCCCACGGCGGCCTCAGGCGCCACATGGCCCACCACCAGGCCATAGGAGCCGCCGCTGAAGCGACCGTCGGTGATCAGGGCCACCGATTCCCCCAGCCCCTGGCCCACGATCGCGGCCGTGGGTGAAAGCATCTCGCGCATGCCGGGCCCACCCACCGGGCCCTCGTAGCGGACCACCACCACGTCACCGGCATGGACCCCGCCGGTGAGGATCGCCTCAAGGGCGCTTTCCTCGCTCTCGAACACCCGGGCCGGGCCGGTGATCACCGGGGTCTTGACCCCACTGATCTTGGCGACGGCCCCTTCTTCGGCCAGGTTGCCCTTGAGAATCGCCAGGTGCCCCTTGGCATAGAGGGGATTGGAGAGGCGCCGGATCACCTCCTGATCGGCGGGGGGCTCGCTGGGCACCTCCGCCAGCACCTGCTTGAGGGTGAGGCCTTCGATGGTGCGGCAATCGCCGTGCAGCAGGCCGGCATCCAGCAGCAGCTTCATCACCTGGGGGATGCCACCGGCCCGGTGCAGATCCACCGTCACGAAGCGGCCGCTGGGCTTGAGATCGCAGATCACCGGCACCCGCTGCCGGATGGTTTCGAAATCATCGATCGTGAGGGGAACTTCGGCGGTGCGGGCGATCGCCAGCAGGTGCAGCACCGAGTTGGTGGAGCCCCCCACCGCCATGATCACGCTGATGGCGTTTTCGATCGCCTCGCGGGTGATCAGATCACGGGGGCGGATGTTCGCCTCGATGGCCCGCACCAGCACCTCGGCGGAGCGGGCAGCGCTCTCGGCCTTCTCCGGATCCTCGGCTGCCATGGTGGAGCTGCCGGGAAGGCTCAGTCCCATGGCCTCGAAGGCGGAGCTCATCGTGTTGGCGGTGAACATGCCACCGCAGCTGCCTGCGCCTGGGCAGGCGTTCTTCTCGATCGCCAGCAGCTCCTCCTCGTCGATGCGCCCACCCGAGAACTGGCCCACCGCCTCGAAGGCACTCACCACGGTGAGGTCGCAGGGGCCGAGCCGGCCGGGTTTGATCGTGCCGCCGTAGACGAAGATCGCCGGAATGTTCATGCGTGCCATGGCGAGCATGGCGCCAGGCATGTTCTTGTCGCAGCCGCCGATGGCCAGCAGGCCATCCATGCTCTGGGCGTTGCAGGCGGTTTCGATCGAATCGGCGATCACCTCCCGCGACACCAGGGAATACTTCATCCCCTCGGTGCCCATCGAGATGCCGTCGCTGACGGTGATCGTGCCGAACATCTGGGGCATGGCCCCAGCCAGGCGGGCGGCCTCCTCGGCGCAGCGGGCCAGATCGTTCAGACCGATGTTGCAGGGCGTGATCGTGCTGTAGCCGTTGGCGATGCCGATGATCGGCTTGCTGAAATCACCGTCGCCGAAGCCGACGGCCCGCAACATGGCCCGGTTGGGAGAACGCTGAACGCCTGCGGTGATGGCGGCGGTGATGGCGGCGGAACGGAGCATGATCCCTGCAGTGGCAGCGCAAGCAACCTACCGAGGCGTGCCCCGCCCGCTCAGGCTTCGGGGGTGAGAGTCTCCAGCTGGCGGCGCACGTCTTCGATCGCCCGGTTCAGCTCGTTCACCTTGTGTTGCAGCTCCCGCTCCAGCAGGGGCCGGCGCTCGCCGTCGTCACCCTCGCGGGACCCCCCCTGCAAGCGCGAGAGGGTGAGGGTGCGCCGCTGACGCAGGGCCAGGCGGCGACGTTCGGCCTGCGCCAGCAACCACCAGGCCAGGCCCGCCGCGCCGATCACCGCACCGGCGATGGCGCTGGCCAGGATGGGGCTGCCAGCGGATCCGCGTTGGGCCATGGGTGTTCGATCCTCCAAACCCCGGATGGGGGCAGCCTAGAGCCGCTCCGCCACCCGCAGGGCGTTGGCGATCACGGTGAGACCGGGCGACACCATCGGGCAGCTGGGGAAGACGCTGGCATCGGCGATGGTCAGGTTGGCCAGGCCGTGGACGCGGCCGTCGCGATCGACCACAGAGGTGGCCGGATCGTCGCCCATGCGGCAGGTGCCGCAGGCGTGGCCGATCACGGCCAGGGGAGCCTCGCCGCGGGGATAGAAGGGGGCCGGGCGCACCTGGGGGGTGAGCGGATCGGCATCCACCGCCCTGAGCACGGAGAGCCAGCGGTACACGAGCCGGTCGTGGGCCTCGAGGTTGTTGGCCAGGTACTGGATGCTCAGCCTCTGCCCACGAAGCTCGATGCGGTTCTCGGAATCGGGCAGCACCGGGCTCATCGCCCACCAGCAGATCGAGCGGACCGCCAGCTGCTCCAGGGCCGCGTTGGGAAGCAGCCGGGTGACCAGCGACAGCACGGGCGGCGACTCGGCGAACTGGGCGTCCTGCAGCACCCCGCCACCGGTTTCGATGTGGCCGAGGGGAAAGCTGACGTTCTGATCCCCCCAGGCGTAGTCGTTGACGCCGAGGCTGCGGGGGAAGCGGCCGCTGTGGGGCTCGCGGGCCAGCTGCAGGATCGCCGTGAGCTGGGGCTTCATCAGGTGGCGGCCCACCTGATCTGAACCGTTGGCCAGGCCATCGGGATGGAGCGCGCTGCGGGAACGCAGCAGCAGTGCCGGAGTGTTCACCGCTCCGGCGGCCAGCACCACCTGATCGCCGTGGAACATCCAGCACTGGCCATCGATCTCGGCTTCCACCCCCTTGACCTCGCGGCCGCTGGGATCGACGTGCAGCTGGGTGACCCGGGCGTTGCCGATCAGCCGGGTTCCGGGGTGGGTCAGGGCCGGCTGCACCCCGAACAGCTCGGCATCGCCGCTGGGATCCTCGGGGGCCTCAGACCAGCTCAGGGGCAGGTCGTAGGGGTGGCAGCCCTGGCGCAGCAGCCCCTGGCGCAGGGGCTCGAAGAGCGGATCGAGCGGCAGGGGGGCATGGGGATAGGCGCCGCTGCGGGGGGGCTCCTGGGGGTCGAGGCCGGCACGGCCATGGACCCGGTAGAGCGCCTCGGCCCGCTCGTACCAGGGGGCGAGCTCGTCGTAGCTGAGGGGCCAGGCGGGAGCCACCCCCTCCTGCAGGGGCAGACCCTCGAACTCCCGGGGCCACATGCGCTCCAGCACCCCGCCCCAGATCTTGGTGTTGCCGCCCAGGGCATAGATGGTCTGGGGAGCGAAGGGATCGCCGTCGGGGCCGAACCAGGCCTCACTGGGGTGATAGCGGTCCTTGCGGAACAGATCGACGCTGGCCACGTTCTGATCGGCCAGGTCCATCGCCCCGCCGCGCTCCAGCAGCAGCACCGAGCGGCCCCTGGCCGCGAGGGCCCCGGCCAGGGTGCCACCGGCGGCGCCTGAGCCGATCACGATCACATCGTGGTGCCGGTCGTCGACGATCATGACCAGGCGTAGAGCAGAAGAAAGAGCAGCACCCAGATCACATCCACGAAATGCCAGAACAGGGAGGTGGCGATCACCCCCTGCTCACCGGCGGCGTAGTTAGCGGGGCGGAAGGAGCGCTGGAGCATCAGGGCCATTAGCAGGATCCCGCTGAGCACATGCAGGCCGTGGAAGCCGGTGAGCAGGTAGAAGCAACCACCGAAACTGCCGCTGGTGATGCCGAAGCCCAGCGAGCGCCACTCGATCGCCTGGCCGTAGAGGAACACCGCCCCCATCGCCATGCTCAGCAGCCAGAAGGCGCGGAATCCCCAGAGCTGGCCCCTGGAGAGGCAGCGCTCCGCCAGAGCCACGGTGCCGCTGCTGGAGACGAGCACCACCGTGTAGAGCAGGGGCGTGCGCCACTCCAGCCCCTCCACTCCCGGCGGCAGCCACTGCAGGGCCGAGAGCTTCAGCACGGCATAGCCACTGAAGAAGGCCAGAAAGATGACGCTCTCGGAGCAGAGAAAGATGATGAAGCCGGTGAGGCTGTGGTTGGCATGGGCCTCCCCATGACCCTGGGGGGCGGCGGCGGCATCGTGAGAGGTGCTGATGGTCATCGCTCAGGCCTGCTGGAGGGCACGTTCGATCTCGGCCTGGTGCTCCACCAGGGGCCGGCCGGTGCCGTAGCCGTAGGGGCCGCTGATCACGGTGGGCACATGCTCCTCGAAGTTCTCCGCCGGCGGCGGTGAGGGCAGCAGCCACTCCAGACCGATGGCATTCCAGGGATTGGCCGGCGCCTTGGCGCCCCGCACCCAGGAGCTCACCAGGTTGAGCAGGAAGGGAATGATCGAGACCCCCAGCAGGAAGGCACCGAGGCTGGCGATCACATTCCAGAAAGCGAATTCGGGGTCGTAGGAGGAAACGCGGCGGGGCATTCCCATCAGGCCGAGCGGATGCATCGGGAAGAAGTTGAGGTTGGTGCCGATGAAGGTGAGCAGGAAGTGGAGCTTCCCCAGACCCTCGTAATACATGTGACCGGTGAACTTCGGAAACCAGTGGTAGATCGCCGCGTAGACGCCCATGGTGGCGGCGCCATAAATCACATAATGGAAATGACCCACCACGAAATAGGTGTTGTTGACGTGAATGTCCACCGGTACGGTGGCCAGCATGATGCCGGTCACCCCGGCGAACACGAAGTTGAACAGGCCTCCGAGGGCGAACAGCATCGCCGTGTTCAACCGCAACTTGCCGCCCCAGAGGGTGGCCAGCCAGGCGAACACCTTGATGCCGGTGGGCACCGCGATCAGCATGGTGGTGACCATGAAGGCATCGCGCATCCACTGGGGCACCCCGCTCGGGAACATGTGGTGCACCCAGACGATCAGGCTGAGCCCCACGATCACCAGGGAGGCCCCGGCCACGAAGGGATAGCCGAACAGGGGCTTGCGGGCATAGACGGGAAACAGCTCGGAGAACACCCCGAACACCGGCAGGATGATCACATACACGGCCGGGTGTGAATAGAACCAGAAGAAGTGCTGATAGAGCACCGGATCACCGCCCCCTTCCGGCCGGTAGAAGGAGGTGCCCACCACAAGATCGAACAGCAGCATCACCGCCCCACCGGTGAGCGCCGGCAGGCCGATCAACTGGATCGTCTGGGCCGAGAAGGCCGTCCAGCAGAAGATCGGCATCCGGCTGAGGGTCATGCCCGGGGCCCGCATGCGCAGGATTGTGGTCACGAAGTTGACGGCCCCCATAATCGATGAAATGCCGGAGAGGGCCACCGCCAGGATCCAGAGAGCTTCGCCATTGATCAGATGGCCGAGGGGGTTCTGCAGGCTCACCGGCGGGTACGACCACCAGCCTGAGGAGGCCGGACCTCCCGGCACCAGAAAACTGGCCATCAGGATGACCCCGAACACCGGCACCAGCCAGAAGGCGGCGGCATTGAGCTTGGGGAAAGCCATGTCGGGGGCGCCGATCATGCAGGGGATCAGCAGGTTGTTGAGCCCGTTGAGCACCGGAAAGATGAACAGGAACAACATGATCGTCCCGTGCATCGTGTAGAGGCCGTTGTACACGGTGCGATCAACCAGATCCGCCGCCGGTGTGATCAGCTCTCCGCGCATGATCATGGCCAGCAGGCCGCCCACCAGCAGAAAGAAGAGAGCGGTGGCGATGTACTGGATGCCGATCACCTTGGCATCGGTGTTGAAGGTGAAGAAGCGCTTCCAGTTGTCCGGAGCACCGGGCACCGGATGGGGGGCCCTGAGGATGCGCGCATCAACGCCGGCGGAGGAGGTCATGGGATCAGCCGTCGTGGGGAAGGGTGTTGGAGCCGGGCACGTTGACCAGCGGTGGTGGGGCCGGCTGGATGGTGGCGTAGCCGCTGGGGCGTTCGCCACTGCGCTGCTGGGCGAATTCGCGGGCGGCGTCGCTCAGACCGGGCTGGAGCGGCAGGCGGGCCGCGCGGCTCAGCCAGCTCTGGTAGGCCTCTTCGCT
This sequence comes from Synechococcus sp. CS-205, assembly GCF_025128255.1. Classification (NCBI taxonomy): domain Bacteria; kingdom Bacillati; phylum Cyanobacteriota; class Cyanophyceae; order Synechococcales; family Synechococcaceae; genus Synechococcus; species Synechococcus sp. CS-205. The sequence goes on along the minus strand of NZ_JAHLZB010000024.1, from coordinate 25,617 downwards.
CTCCACCACCACATCGGCCTGGTTGGCCGCGAACCAGGTGCCGCTGTACTCGGAGTCGCGCAGGCGGTAGCGCCCCGCCCGGGTGGGTGTGATGAAGAGAGTGATCGAGCGGCCGGGGATCACCTGCTGCTTGAGCCGGAAGGCGGGCACGTAGAAGCCATGGATCACGTCGTCGCTCTCCAGCTGCAGGCCGAGGCGCCGGTCGAGGGGCAGGTGCAGCTCAGTGGAGGACACCCCCGCCACTGGATAGCGGAACTCCCACGACCACTGGCGGGCAATCACCTGCACCTCGCCGCCTCCCAGCGCCGGGCCATGGGCATGGTCCATGGGGCCGATCAGACCGATCTGGCGGTTGACCTGGATGGTGTAGGCGGCGATCGCCATCACCAGCACCAGGGGAATCACGGTCCAGGTGATCTCGAGGGTGGTGTTGCCTTCGATTGGCTCCGCATCGCTGATGTCGTACTTCTCGGCCCGGTTGAACAGCACCACCCAGACCATCACCGAGACCACACCCACGAACACGAAGGTGGCGACGGCGGTCTCGAAGCCGAAGAGGCCATCCACCAGTGGGGCCGCCGAGGAAGCCGACACCGGCAACCAGCGGGGCACCTGAGCCCCCATCCAGACACTGAGCAGGGTCAGGAGCACCAGCCAGAGGGCCAGGCCGATCAGCCGGGGCAGGGGGAAGCGCCTGGGGGTGCTGGTCATGGCAAGGCCTCCCGCAGGCTGGCGCCGTCGGCCAGCAGCTGGCTGGCGGTGACATGCACCCCGAACTCCACTCCCAGCTGGGCGCCGAGGGTGCCGTGCCAGGCCATCAGAGCGAACACCAGCAGGCCCACCAGCAGGTAGCTCCACTGCACCTGGCGGCCCATCTCCCAGCGCCAGCGGAAGCGCTGGAAGCCACGCCAGAGGGTCATCAGCACGATGGCGAACAGCAGGCCCACGCCCACGGCCCCATGCCAGAGCATGGTGGCGGTGCTGCCCATGGCGAAGCTGCTGGTGACTCCGGGCAACGGGTCAGCGAGCTGCATCTCCACAAAGCCGGCCGCCACGGTGAAGAAACTGATCAGGCAACAGGCCAGCAGGTTGTACCAACCCACGTCGTGCAGGCCGGCGCGGGTGACGGGCAGGGCCAGAAAGCGGAACAGGCGCTTCTCGAAGGGGAAGAGGGCCCCGGCGATGTCGAAGGCGATCGCGATCACGAACAGGCCGATCGTGAGATGCACCAGGTTGGGGTGAATCGGCAGCCGGTAGGGCAGCCCATTGGCTCCGAGTTCCATCAGACCAGTCCCTGGCGCATGGCCTCCACCACCTTGACGGTGTGCAGGCCGTAGACCCAGATCAGCTGGTTGCCGAGCACCACCTGCACCACCACCAGCGCACTGAGCAGGCTGCCCGCCCCGAGGAAGGCCAGGGGCAGCTGCCGGGGATCACGGCTGCGGATCACATAGCGCCAGGCGGTGAGCACCGAGAGCACCCCGGCCAGCACCCAGCCCAGGGTGCTGTGCAGGTTGAGGATCTCGCGGGAGGCGCCGTAGGGGTTGGCCAGACCGGCCTCCACCTGGCCGAAGATGATCGCGATGAAGATCGCGACGGTGGCGAAGAGCAGGTTCCAGAAGCTCACCTCGTAGAGCGACGGCTTGCCAGCCAGGCGGCCGATCAGATCGAAGACAAAGGCGATCAGGGCCATCGCGATCACGAAGTGCACCACGATCGGATGGATCGTGTCCATCCAGGGCAGGTTGCGATCGTTGAGAGGAGGAAGAAGCTCGAGCATGGACAGAGGTCCGGCCTGGCGGGTTGGCCACAGCTCAATTCAGCTTGCGGCGCCGGAGCCGGCAGCCGCTGGCCTGGTCAGCGAATCAGGTTCTCTGTGATTTGGATCGGGTCCTTAACGTGGCCGCAGTCGAGACCCTGGCATGTCGATTCCCGCCTCCCGTCCCCTGCGCTGGCTGGCGGCAGGGCTGGTCCTGGCGGCGGCGGTGCTGGCGCTGGCCCTGCCGTTCGTCTCGGCGACCCTGCTCACGATCGCGATCGGGGGGGTGGCCATCGCCAGCGGCATCTCCCAGCTGATCCGGATCACCGGAGCGACTGACCTGCGCAGCCAGATTTTCCGCGGCCTCAGTGGCCTGCTCTACGTGGCGGGTGGCCTCTGGATCCTGATCAATCCGGTGATCAGCGAAGTGAGCCTCACCCTGTTCGCCGGCCTGCTGCTGGTGATCGAGGGACTGATGGAGCTGGCCGCCGCCGCCGCCTCCGAGATCCCCGCCAAGGGTCTGGTGCTCGCCGACGGACTGGTGACGGCTGGCCTGGGCGTTCTGCTGATCGACGAGTGGCCCAGCGACAGCGTCTGGGCCATCGGCACCCTGCTGGGCATCGCCCTGGTCTTCTCGGCTGTGAACCTGCTGGTGGCCCCGTCCAGCTCGTCACCAGGCTGATGCGGAGCAGGCTGACAGAGAGGCGGTGGGCACGAGCCGGACTCCGGGAGTAGCCCGGTTTCACTCACCCGAGAGCGCCGCTTCGGCGCGCCGGGGATCCACAGCGCCCAGGGTGCCGCCGCCGGGCAGGGCCTCGAGCGAGTGGGCCGCCCCCATGGCAGGCACCAGCCGCCAGCGGTGTCCCATCGCCTCCAGGATCCTGAGGGTGTCGGGGCTGAGGCCCTCCTCCACCGCCAGCTGATCGGGCCAGTGCTGGCTGTGGATCCGGCTGGCCGCCACGGCGGAAGCCAGGTTCAGGCCATGCTCGAGCCGGTTGAGCAGCACCTGCAGCACGGTGGTGATGATGCGGCTGCCACCCGGGCTGCCGGTGGCCAGCAGCGGCAGCCCCTCGGGGCTGAGCACCAGGGTGGGCGCCATCGAGCTCAGCGGCTGCTTGCCGGGGGCGATGGCATTGGCTTTCCCCTGCACCAGGCCGAAGGCATTGGGCGCCCCCGGCAGGGCGGTGAAGTCGTCCATCTCGTTGTTGAGCAGGAACCCGGCGCCGGGCACGCTCACGCCATTGCCGTAGGGGAAATTCAAGGTGGTGGTGGTGGCCACCATCGTGCCGTCGCGATCGATCACCGAGAGGTGGGTGGTGTTGGTACTTTCAACGGCGCGGCCAGCGGGGGGTGGATCCAGCTCGCCGGCCGGCCGGTGGCTCTCGGGCCGGATCGTGCGGCGCAGCTGATCGGCATAGCCCTGGCTCAGCAGGCGCTTCAGGGGCATCTCAACGAAGCGTGGATCCCCCAGCCAGCGGTTGCGGTCGCGATAGGCCAGGTTCATCGCCTCCACCATCGGATGCAGGGCCGCGGCACTGTTCAGCCCCAGGGCTGCCAGGTCGAAGCCTTCGAGGATGTTGAGCAGCTGGATCAGGGTGACCCCGCCGGAGCTGGGCGGGGGCATGGCGATCACGGGATGGCCCCGCCAGTCGCCCAGCAGCGGAGCCTGGAGGCGGGCCCGGTAGCCGCGGAGGTCGTCGGCGCTGATCAGGCCTCCGCGGCGGCGCATCAACGCCACCAGCTGCTGGGCCACCGGCCCTGCGTAGAACCCCTGCTCCCCCTCAGCCGCGATGCGGCGCAGGGTGCCGGCAAGCTCCGGCTGGCGCAGGTGATCACCGGGTCGGTAGGGCTTCCCCCCGGGGCGTAAGAACAACCGCGCCGATTCGGGATCGGCGCGCAGCAGCGGTGCCGCGGCCTGCAGGGAATCCGCCAGGGCCTTGCTCACCACCACGCCCTCATCGGCCAGGCGAATCGAGGGGGCGATCAGGCGGCCCAGGGGGAGCCGGCCGTAGTGGCGGTGGGCCAGCAGCAGCCCGGCCACCGTGCCGGGCACCCCGGTGCTGAGCAGGCTGCGGGTGGCCTTGCGACGGTCCACCGCGCCGCTGGCATCGAGCAGCAGGTCGGGGCCGGCCGCCAGGGGCGCGCGCTCCCGGAAGTTGATCGTCACCGCCCGGCCCTGGCCCACCCGCAGCTCCTGGGGCGCCAGCGGCTGCCCTCGGCTGAGCCGCTCGGGCTGCCAGAGCACCAGGAAGCCACCGCCGCCAAGGTTCCCCGCCTGGGGGTGGGTGACCGCCAAAGCAAAGGAAGCCGCCACCGCCGCATCCACGGCATTGCCCCCCGCCCGCAGCGCATCGCGGCCGACCCGGGACGCCTCCGCCTCCTGACTGGCCACCATGCCCCCCGCCGACCAGAGCGGCTGGAACCGTTGGCCGGCCTCCTGGAGCACATTCGCCGCCGCCGCCAGCGGCAGCAGCACGACAGCGAGGCCCAGCAGGCACCGACGTTCAGCCAGCGCCATAACCGCCCCCTCCTGGGGTTTCGATCACGAGGGCCTCACCGGCCTCCAGCGTCAGCTCCACGCCTCCCCCCAGCTCCAGTTCCGTGCCATTCGCGCGGATCAGGCGGTTGCGGCCCGTCAGGCCGGGGCCGCCGCCCGCCAGTCCGAAGGGGGCGACCTGGCGGGAGCCGGAGAGGATCGCGGCGGTCATCGGCTCGAGGAAGCGGATCCGCCGCACCACCCCATCCCCGCCCCGCCACCGGCCGGCGCCACCGCTGCCGCGGCGCAGCACGAAGGCCTCCAGCCGCACCGGAAAGCGCTCCTCGAGGATTTCAGGATCGGTGAGGCGGGAGTTGGTCATGTGGCTCTGCACCGCCGAGGCCCCTTCGAATCCCTGGCCATCGAGGGAGCGACCAGCGCCGCAGCCACCGCAGATCGTCTCGTAGTACTGGTAGCGCGCATTGCCGAAGCTGAGGTTGTTCATGGTGCCCTGGGCGGCGGCCAGCACCCCCAGGGCCGCGAACAGGGCATTGGCGATCGCCTGGGACGTTTCCACGTTGCCGGCCACCACCGCGGCCGAAGGGCTGGGACGGAGCAGGCAACCCGGCGGCACCACCAGCTCCAGGGGCCGGAAGCAGCCGGCGTTGAGCGGTACCGCCTCGCCCACCAGGCAGCGGAACACGTAGAGCACCACCGCCCGGGTGATCGCCAGGGGGGCATTGCGGTTGCCTGGGTCCTGGGGGGAGGTGCCCGTGAAATCGATCACTGCCCGGCGGGAGGCGCGGTCGAGACGCACGGCCACCTGAAGATGCAGGCCCCCATCGAGGGGGAGGCTGAAGCAACCGGGCTCGAGCCGATCGATCACCCGCCGCACCACCTCGGCTCCGTTGTCCTGCACATGGGCCATGTAGGCCGTCACCCGCTGGAGCCCCTCGCGCCCTGCCAGTTCCAGCAGCAGCTGGGCACCCAGCTGGTTGGCCGCCACCTGGGCCTGCAGATCGGCCAGCAGCTGCTCGGGGTTGCGCACGGGATGGGGACCGGCCGCGAGCCGCTGCCGCCAGTCGGCGGCCAGCAGCTCGCCCTCGCGCAGCAGGGGGACGTTGTCGAGCAGCACCCCCTCCTCAGCGAGGCAGCGGCTGAAGGGAGGCATCGAGCCGGGGGTGATGCCGCCCACATCGGCGTGGTGCCCCCTGGAGGCCACGAAGAAATCCGGAGCTGCCTCGCCGACTGAGCCGTGGACCGGCCGTGAACCCCGCCGGGGCACGAACACCGGCGAGATCACCGTCAGATCGGGGAGATGGGTGCCGCCGTTGCAGGGGTCGTTGGAGACGATCGCGTCGCCGGGCCGCAGGGGAGGGCGCTCACCCCGGCGCACCGCCTCAAGCAGGCCCTGCACACTGGCCCCCATCGAGCCGAGATGGACCGGGATGTGGGGCGCATTGGCCACCAGCCCGCCATGGGCATCGAACAGCGCACAGGAAAAATCGAGGCGCTCGCGGATGTTCACCGAGCGGGCGCTCTGCTGCAGGCGCACGCCCATCTGCTCGGCGATGGCGCTGAAGCGGTGGTTGAACAACTCCAGGCTCACCGGATCCACCGCAGCCGTGGCCGCCTGCGACGGTCCGGCCGCGGCTCCCGAAGGCCGGTGGCTGAGCAGGAGAGCGCCATCGGGGCGGCACTCGGCCCGCCAGCCCGGAGCCAGCCAGGTGGTGCCGGTGGCCTCCACCACCAGCGCCGGGCCCTCGAGCCGGGCACCGGCCGCCAGGCCGTCGCGCTGCAGCAGGGGAACGGCCCGCCAGGCGCCGTCCCAGTAGAGCTGGATCGGCTGGTTCGGGGCGGATGGAGCACAGCCCGCCCCCGGCTCGGGCCGCCATGGGGCCGGATCAGGGCCCGGGGCCACCACCTCCACCAGCAGCCACTCCAGCGTGAGGTCGGGGCTTTCAGGCCGGTGACCGAAACGGCGCTGGTGGGCACGCTCGAACTCCCGCCGCAAGGCGCTGGCCTCCTGCAGAGGCAGGGGGAGCGTCACTTCGCTGGCCCGGAGCCGAACGCCGACACTCACCTCGGCGTGAACTGCGGCCTGAACAGCGGCGTGATCAGCAGCGCAGGGAGCACCCGCCGGCCCCAGCAGGGCCTGCCGGCCCTGCTCGATCAGGCTGCTGGCCTGGCGGTGGAGCCGCTCCACCAGGGGCTGATCCAGGGGACGTCGCACCACCTCCTCCAGCAGCAGGCGCTGATCGGCCAGGCCGATGCCGTAGGCCGAGAGCACCCCGGCCAGGGGATGAAGCAGCACCCTGGTGATGCCCAGCCGCTCGGCCAGGCCGCAGGCGTGCTGGCCGCCCGCTCCGCCGAAGCAGACCAGGGTGGCGCCGCGGACGTCATGGCCCCGCTGAATCGAGATCCGCCGGATCGCCTCGGCCATGCGATCGATCGCGATCGCCAGGGCTCCTTCCGCCAGCTCCTCGGCTGTGGGTTGCCCGCCGCCGGCCATCGCCACCCGCTCAGCCAGCTCCTGAAAGCCCCGCCGCACCACCTGCGGATCGGGCCCCTGATCGGCGGCCGGCCCGAAGACCGCGGGGAAGGCCTGCGCCTGCAGCCGACCCAGCAGCAGGTTCGCGTCGGTGATCGTGAGCGGCCCGCCGCGCCGGTAACAGGCCGGCCCGGGATCGGCCCCGGCCGAGGCGGGGCCCACCTGCAGGCGCTGGCCATCGAAGTGCAGCACCGACCCACCGCCGGCGGCCACGGTGTGAATCGGCAACATCTCCGCCTGAAGGGTGAGGCCGGCAATCTCCGTTTCATCCCGCCGATCCCAGCCCGGGCCGGGTCCGCCGGCCTGCACATGGAAGACATCGGTGGAGGTGCCCCCCATGTCGAACCCCACGATGGGGGTGCTCCCCCCCGCCAGCCGAACGGCGGCGACCATGCCACCGGCCGGACCGGAGAGGATCGTGTCCTTGGCCTTGAGCAGTTCGGGGGCCACCAGGCCGCCGCTCGACTGCATCACCCGCAGACGGCACTCGGGGCCCAGCTCCCGCCGCAACCGCTCGAGGTAATCGGCCAGGGCCGGCGCCACGGTGGCCTCCACCACGGCCGTCTGGGCGCGGGGCACGAGACGGGGACGCAACCCCACCTGATGGGAGAGCACCACGGGCTCAAAGCCGAAGGGCTGCAACCAGGTGCCCAGCCGGCGCTCATGCTGGGGGTGACGGGCGCCGTGGAGCAGCGCCACCGCGCAACTGCTGAAGCCCTCGGCGCGCGCCTCCAGCAGGGCCTTCTCCAGGGCGGCATCAAGGCCCAGGGGCTGGAGTTCGCTGCCATCCGCCGCCAGGCGCCCCTCCACCTCCAGCACCCGCCCGTAGCGGGGAGCCGGGCGCTGGACATGGAGGGCAAACAGATCCGGGCGATGCTGGTCCCCGATCCAGGGGGCGTCGGCGAAACCGCTGCTGATCAGCAACAGGGTGGGAGCCCCCCGGTCTTCCAGCAGCGCATTGGTGGCCACCGTGGTTCCCAGCCGCACCTCGCTCACCGCCCCCGCCGGCAGCCGTTGGCCGGGGGCCACCCCCAGCAGTTCACGGATGGCGACCACCGCCGGCTCACCAGCCAGCGCAGGCTGCTGGGAGAGCACCTTGCGCACCACCAGTTCGCCGCTGGGTCCCAGGCCGACCAGATCGGTGAAGGTGCCGCCGCGGTCGATCCAGAAGCTCCAGCCCCGCTGGGTGCCCGGCTGCTGAGGGCTCTCAACTGCGCTCACCCAGGGGCCTCAGCGGTAGTTCTCGAACTGGAGCGGCACCTCCGGGTCTTCGGCGCGCAGGATCTGGATCACCTGCTGCAGGTCGTCCTTGTTCTTGCCGGTGACCCGCAGGCTCTCGCCCTGGATCGCCACCGTCACCTTCTTGATCCGGTCGCGGACGGTCTTGCTGAGCGACTTGGCCAGCTCCTGGCTGAGCCCCTTGCGCAACTTCACCACCTGCTGGAGGCGGTTGCCGCCCACGGGCTCAGGGGTCTGGAAATCGAAGATCTTCAGCGAGAGCTGGCGTTTGGTGGCCTTCTGGCGCAGCACGTCGGCCACCGCCTCGAGGGTCATGTCACTGGCGGTGGTGATGGTGAGGCTGCCCTCCTCCAGCTCGATCTCGGTCTTGGAGTCCTTGAGGTCGTAGCGCTGGCCCACCTCGCGTCGCACCTGGTCCACGGCATTCACGAGTTCCTGCCGGTCGAAATCGGAAACCACGTCGAAGGAGTAGGTGTCGGCCATGGGCAGCGGCTGCGCTCGGATCGGGCTCAATCCTAGAAAAGAGGCCCTGCTGCGCTCCGCTGCCGATGCCCGCCGCCCTCTTCGCCGCCGCCCCCGCCCTGGCCTGGTCGCTGTTGCTCTCGGGGGCGGTGGTGGTCCTCAGCCTGGTGCCCCTGGGGGCCGGGCGGGCCAGCGCCGACTTCACCCCGGCCGATCTGGCGGCGCCGCGGGCGATGTTCGAGCGGCTGCCGGCCTGGGGTCAGCGGGCCAGCTGGGCGCACCAGAACAGCTTCGAGGCCTTCACCCTGCACGCGCCGGCCTGCCTGCTCTGCCTGCAGGCGGGGGCGGGCGGCCTGCCGGTGACCGTGGCGGCCCTGCTGCAACCGCTGCTGCGGCTGGCCTACATCGGCGCCTACGTGGGCGATGTGCCGCTGCTGCGCTCCCTCTGCTGGGCGGGGGCCCTGCTCAGCACGGCCCTGCTCTACCTGGAAGGCCTCAGGGCCGTGCTGGCAGCCTGAACCCGGAACGCCTCAGCCCTTCTGCAACCCCCGCAGGGCCGCCAGCAGGGCGGCAGGACTCTGGGGATCCACCATCAGCACACTGCCGCCGGGAGCCTTGCCCAGCTGCTCGCCCATCTCCATCCAGTCCTGGGCGAGCAGCAGCCGCAGCGCTTCGGAACCCGACGGGCTGGCCTCGATCAGCCGGGCCAGCTCGGCGGCGGCGTGGCCGCGGGCCATGGCCAGCATCTCCTGCTGCTTGGCCTGGGCCTCGGCATCGAGCAGCAGCGCCTCCTGCTGGGCCTTGGCATCGAGCACCAGGGCCTCGGCGCGGCCCTTGGCGGCATTCACCTCCGCTTCCCGCTGCCCTTCCGAGCGCAGCACCGCCGCCCGCTTCTCCCGCTCGGCGCTCATCTGCATCTCCATCGCCTGCTGCACGCCCGGCGAGGGCATGATGTCGCGCAGCTCCACCCGGGTCACCTTCACGCCCCAGGGGTCGGTGGCCTGGTCGAGCTCCCGCAGCAGCATCTCATTGACGTCCTGGCGGGTGGTGAAGGTCTGATCGAGGTCGAGCTTGCCCATCTCGGCGCGGATCTGGGTGAGCACCAGGTTCACCATCGCCGCCTGCAGATCATCCACGCCGTAGTGGGCCTTGGCGTGCTGCAGCAGCTGCCAGTAGACCACCGCATCGACGGTGATCGAGACGTTGTCGCGGGTGATGCACTGCTGGGGGGGGATGTCGAGCACCCGCTCCTTCAGCGACTGGTTGCTGACCACCCGCTCCAGACCCGGCAGCACGAAGGAGAGGCCCGGCTGCAGCTCGCGGTCGTAGCGGCCGAGCCGCTCCACCAGCCGGGAGCGCCCCCCGCTGGTGACCTTCACCCCGCTGGCGCCGAGCACGGCCAGAAGCACCAGGGCGGGGATGGAGAACAGACCTTCCATGGCAGCAGGCGCCGCAGCGCAGAACGGAACAGCGGCCCGATCGGAGCCGGCTTCAGCCTAGGAAGACCCTCCGCCGCAGACTGGAGACCCCCGCGCTGTTGTGATGCATCCCCTGATCTGGCTGGCCGGTGGCGGGGTGTTGCTGCTGCTGGAGCTGATCTTCCCCAGCGTGGATGGATTCGTGATCGGTGGGGTGGCGGCGCTGCTGCTCTCGGCCATCTCGGCGCTGCTGCCCCTCGCTGCCGGGATCCAGCTGGCGCTGTTCAGCCTGATCTTCCTGGGGGGCTACGTGGGGCTGAGACGCTGGTCGCTGCGGGGCCGGCCGGCACCCGATGCCCTCAGTGAGCCCGGCAGCGAGCGGGCGGAGGTGATCCAGCCCTTCGACGGGCGCGGGCGGGGTCGTGTGCGCTGGCAGGGCCAGAGCTGGGCGGCAGAGCTGCTGGAGAACGGCCGGGGGCCGGCCCCCCAGGCAGGGGAGGAGGTGACCGTGCTGCGGCGGGAGGGGACCCGCCTGCAGGTGCTCGCGGCCCTCAGTCGAAGAACATCAGGCTGACCACCTTGTTCATGTCTTCGGCGGTGCGGCAGCTGGAGAGCAGGGTCTCACTGTCGTGGAAGGCGTAGCAGATGAGTTGGTCGCAGCGACCGATGATCTCCTGGTTGCAGAGGCTGCTGGCCATCGGCAGGGGCAGCTCGTCGTGCTCGGGCTTCTCGACCAGATGCAGCACCCGCTCGATCTGCTCCCGTGACTCTCTGGGCTGGCGCTCGAGGCTCTGGGGCAGGAGCACGGTGAGCCGGGCCGGATCGACACTGATCACCCCACGGATCACCGCCGCATTCACCCCCTGGGAGCCGGAGGTGATCAGGTTGTGACCCTCCTGGGCCAGGGAGCGGGCCACCAGCTCCACCAGGTGGATCGAGACGGCCGGGACATGGCGGCTGCCGAGGATGGCGATGCGGCGCTTGCCGCGATCCTGGAGCAGGGCCAGCTCCTGCGCCAGCGTGTCGATCCGGTCGAGGGCCGGCAGATCAAGGGACCGGGTCACCTCGTGAATGCATCCGATGGGGGGAAACTAGCAGCGCCCTTGCGGGGCCCATGGTTCAGCCCTGCACCGCCAGTCCGAGTCGCGCGTAGAGGCGATCGAAACGGCAGTGCTCCTCCACCAGGCGAATGGCGTAACTGGCCTTGACGGTCTCGTGCAGGCGCACATGACCGAAGGCGCGCTCGATCACTTCCACCGTGGTCAGGGTGTCCTGTTCCACCTTGAGGATCGGCACCTCGAGCTCCTCGGCGCGGCTGATCAGCTGGGGGAGCGGTTCACCGGCCCCGGTGAGGATCAGGCACTGGGTGGAGGCCTCCAGGGCCGCCAGCTGGATGTCGGTGCGGTCGGCACCGGTGACCACGGCCATGTTGCGGCGACGGCGGAAGAACTCCATGGCGGAGTTGACGTTCATCGCACCGATCGAAAGGGTTTCCACCAGCAGATCGAGCCGCTCGTGGCAGCAGAGCACCCGGGCCTCGAGGCGCTCCACCAGCTCCTCCACGGTGACGCTGCGCAGCAGCGGACTGCGGGGCATCACACCGAACACCGGCAGGCCCAGCTGCTCGAGGGCCGGCACCACGTCGGCCCGCAGGCGCTCCGCGGCGTCGGGGTCGACGGCGTTGAGCACCACGCCGGCCAGCTGGTCCTGCAGCTGCTGGCGGGCCGCGAGCAGCGGATCAACGCTGCGGCTGTCGTCCCAGAGGTGAACCAGCACCACGGGAGCGTCCAGTCCCCGGGCCAGCTGGGGCAGGCTGAGGCCATAGAGCAGGCCTTCGCTGAGGGTGCCGGTGCCCTCCAGCAGGGTGAGGCCATCGGGGTAGGCCGCCAGCTGGTCACGCAGACGGGCGAAGCCCTCACCGGGATCCAGGTCGCCGCGCAGCAGCCGGTCCTGGGCCGTGGAGGCCTCGAGCAGATGCAGGGAGGGCAGCAGATGCGCCTCGGGCAGGCCGAGGATGTTGCCGATGAAGCGGACGTCGTCGTCGAGACAGCCCTGGGAGAGAGCCTCCCCCGGGCGGGCGGCACGCACGCTGGTGGCCAGGGGCTTGCCGTAGCGGACCGGGAAGCCCTTCTGCGCCAGGGTCCGGGTCAGGCCGAGCACCAGGGCGGACTTGCCGCTGAAGGGATCACAGGATCCGATCAGCAGGGTGCTGCTCATGGAATGACCTCGGGCTGGGCGCTGGGCCGTCAATCTATGCGGCGGTGGCCTGCGGGGACTCCCCCAGCAGCAGCCAGCGCCAGAAGCTCTCGGGCAGATCGCAGGCCGACGCCTCGAACACCTGGCCGCTCTGCTGCTCCAGCAGGTCCATCAGCCAGCGCACCAGCTGGTGGGTGGGCAGTTCGAAGCGGTAGCTGAGCTCAGGCGAGGCCGGGAAGCCGAGCTCACAGTGGCTGGTCTCCTGGGGAGCGAGCCCCGCCTGCCAGCGCAGCTGGAAGGGATGCTCCCCTTCCGGCCGCAGACGCCGCACCCCATCGAGTTCCCCGAGGGTGAGGCGATCAAGCGCCTGGATCAACCAGGCCTCACGCGTCACGCCGCCGCAGTAGGGCGCATAGAGAGCCACCAGTCCCGGGTCCTGGCTGGCGGTGGTGGCACTGGAGGGGGCGGCACCGAAGCGGAAGAACTGACCCAAGGGAGGCGAGAGGGGGAACAACGATCAGGCAAGCCGGGAAGCTCCGAGATCACGGATGATTCCCCTGCAAAGAATGCCCCATCCCCACCTTGCCTGGACCTGGTCAGACCGCCTCAGTGCTGCTGCCCCTGCGGGGACGCAGGGTGGCGGTGACCGGGGCCAGCGGCGCCCTGGGCACGGCCCTGCTGCGGGCTCTGCATGACCAGGGGGCCGAGCTGATCGCCCTGACCACCGCCACGGAGCCCGTGGTTCTGCAGGACGGGGAGGGCAGGCCGATCGCCCTGCGCAGCGTGGTCTGGTGCTGCGGTGAGGAGCAGCAGCTGGAACCACTGCTGCGCGAGGTCGAGATCCTGGTGATCAACCACGGCGTGAACGTCTACGGCGACCGCAGCGCCGCGGCGATGGCGCGCAGCCTGGAGGTGAACGCCCTCAGCGCCTGGCGGCTGCTGGAGCTGTTCCTGGGGCTGGGCGAAGCGCCCGCCGGCGGCCCCTGCCGGGAGGTGTGGGTGAACACCTCGGAAGCGGAGCTGCTGCCGGCCCTCAGCCCGCTTTATGAGATCAGCAAGCGCCTGCTCGGCCAGCTGATCAGCCTGCGGGTCCTCGACCATCAGGGGGAGAATCCCTGCCGGATCCGGCGCCTGGTGCTCGGACCGTTCCGCTCCGCCCTCAATCCCTTCGGAGTGATGAGCCCGGGCTTCGTGGCCGGCCAGGTGATCGCCCAGGCCCGGCGGGGCTTCGGCCTGATCATCGTGACCCCCAATCCGCTCACGCTGGTGCTGGTGCCGCTGCAGATGGCCCTGCGCCACGTGTACGGAAGCCTGTTCAGCAGGGCCGCTGTCTGAGGATCAAGGATCCTGAGTCACGGGCTCAGAAGTCGCGGTCGGTGAGGATCTCGCAGCCGTCGGAGGTGACCACGATCGTGTGCTCCCACTGGGCCGAGAGCGAACCATCCACGGTGACCACCGTCCATTGGTCGCGCAGGGTGCGGCACTTCTTGCTGCCGGCATTGAGGATCGGCTCGACAGCCAGGGTCATGCCGGCGCGGAGCTTGAGGTTGGGCAGGTCGCTGGTGCGGAAGTTGAACACCGACGGCTCCTCGTGCAGGTTGCGGCCCACGCCATGGCCGGTGTAGTCCTCCACCACGCTGTAGCCGTGGGCCTCGACGTGGTCCTGCACGGCGCCGGCGATGTCGAGCAGAGTGTTGCCCGCCTTGATCTTGCCGAGGCCACGCATCAGCGATTCCTGGGCCACGCGGCTGAGGCGGGTGGTGTCCTCGGAGCAGGCACCCACGCAGATGCTCACGCAACTGTCGCCGTGGTAGCCCTCGAAGTAGGCGCCGGTGTCGATCTTGACCAGGTCACCCTCCTTGATCAGCTGCCTGGCGCTGGGGATGCCATGCACCACCTGGTTGTTGATGCTGGCGCAGATGCTGGCTGGAAAACCGTGGTAGCCCTTGAAGCTCGGGGTGGCGCCCATCTCGCGGATGCGTTGCTCGGCGTGGCGGTCGAGGTCGGCGGTGGTCAGGCCCGGAGCGGCCATCTCCATGATCTCCCGCAGCACCGTGGCCACGATGCGGCTGGCCTGGCGCATCACCTGGATTTCGCGGGCCGATTTGATCTCCACGCCCCGTCGTCCCTTCTGGATGCGCGGACCGGTGCTGGTGACGGATGAGGCAGCACTGGTGGCGGCGCGGCCCGGGGTACTCGCCAGCAGGTCAGCGAACAGATTCATTGACGGTGCCGGGCATTCCAGGATTCAAGCTATCAACTTTCCTGATCGCTGCTGAGCACCATGCAGGTCCTGGCCCGGCTGCGCCGCTGGCATGCCCTGATCGGGCCGGTGGTGGTGCTGCCCCTGCTGATCACCGTGACCAGCGGCATGGGCTACCGCCTGCTGCGCGACTGGGGCGGGCTCAGCCGCGATCAGGTGCACGTGCTGATGGTGCTGCACGAAGGCGAATGGCTCTCTCCTGCGGGCGAAACGCTCTATGTGGCGCTCAATGGCCTGGGGTTGCTCTGGATGCTGATCACCGGCAGCGGCCTGGCCCTGCAGGGCTGGAGCCGCCAGCGCAGCCGGGCAGAGAGGACCGAGACCCGGGAGGATGGGGGAACATGAGCCGTTACAGTGGTTGTTTGGCCGGGCGATCGCAATTCTGGGATGGCAGCCGATTTGAACGACAGCGCCGAACCGAAGGCCGCACTGAAGGACGACACCAACATGGATGAGACGAGCGTGGATCAGACGGACGTTGATCAGACGGACGTGGTCGAGGCCGTCGCCGCCACGGCCGTGGAGGAGAAGCCCGCCGTGACCCCGGCTCGCACCGGCAAGCTGAGCGCCCAGGACCTGATCAAGGCCCTTGAAGCCGAGCAGCTCAAGAGCGATCTGCCCGAGATCTACGTGGGCGACACGGTGCGCGTCGGCGTGCGCATCAGCGAGGGCAACAAGCAGCGCATCCAGCCCTACGAAGGGGTGGTGATCGCCAAGCGCCACGGCGGGATGAACGAAACCATCACCGTGCGCCGGATCTTCCAGGGTGTGGGTGTGGAGCGGGTCTTCCTGCTGCACAGCCCCCAGGTCGCCACCGTCAAGGTGGAGCGTCGCGGTAAAGTGAGGCGAGCCAAACTTTTCTACCTGCGCGACCGTGTGGGGAAAGCTACCCGCGTGAAGCAACGCTTCGATCGCTGAAGCTTCATCGTTCATTGGCCCATGCCGGTGCCACTTCGTGCACCGGCTGAAGGGGCATCGTCATGCGCCGTTAGTTCAGCTGGTAGAACGCAGGTCTCCAAAACCTGATGTCGGGGGTTCAAGTCCTCCACGGCGCGCTCGATGCCCCTTCCTGCTCTTTCCTGGTTCCGGACATGGAGTTGGATCTACAACCCGGTGATGTGGTCAAGGTGCTGGAGTCTGCGGCTCTCGGCTGGGTGCGCGCGAGGGTCATCCGGGTCAAATCCGGGGGCCGCGTGGTGGTCCAGAGCGATCAGGGCCGGGAATTCACCGCCAGGGGCAATCAGGTGCGCCTGATCGAACCCGCCGGCTTCCGCCCTTAGAGCTCGCCTGCTTGCCAGCCGGTTGACGGCGGGGCTAGCGGCAGTGGATACTTCTCTGGTCGTCGTCACGACGCCAGAAGCCAGATCAGGCCAGGGTTTTCGCCCTTCAGCCCCTGGCCATCTGGGACTGTAGTTCAACCGGTTAGAGCACCGCCCTGTCACGGCGGAAGTTGCGGGTTCGAATCCCGTCAGTCCCGTTTCACTCTCATGAGCATCTGCCGGTGACGGTTCGGGTTCGTCTGGCTCCCAGCCCCACGGGAACCCTGCACATCGGCACCGCCCGCACGGCGGTCTTCAACTGGCTGTTCGCCCGCCATCACGGTGGAGCGTTCCTGCTGCGCATCGAAGACACCGACCGGGAGCGCTCCAGACCGGACTACACCGCCAACATCCTCGATGGTCTGGCCTGGCTGGGCCTCAGCTGGGACGACGACCCGGTGATCCAGAGCGAGCGGATCGAGGTCCACCGCGCTGCCATCGCCCAGCTGCTCGCCTCGGGGCACGCCTACCGCTGCTATGCCTCGGAAGCCGAGCTGGAGCAGATGCGTGAGCGGCAGAAGGCCAGCGGCTCGGCCCCCCGCTACGACAACCGGCACCGGCATCTGACGCCCGAGCAGCAGCAGGCGTTCATCGCCGAAGGCCGCGACGCGGTGGTGCGCTTCCGCATCGACGACGGCGCCACGATCGGCTGGAGCGACCTGGTGCGCGGGGAGATGCGCTGGAGCGGCAGCGACCTGGGGGGCGACATGGTGATCGCCCGGCGGGCGCCAGCCGATCGCATCGGCGACCCGCTCTACAACCTGGTGGTGGTGGTCGACGATGCCGCCATGGCCATCAGCCACGTGATCCGCGGCGAGGACCACATCGCCAACACGGCCAAGCAGCTGCTGCTCTACGAGGCCCTCGGCCTGCCGCTGCCCGTCTTCGCCCACACGCCCCTGATCCTCAACCAGGAGGGCCGCAAGCTCTCCAAGCGCGATGGTGTCACCTCGGTGGGTGAGTTCCGCGCCATGGGCTACACCGCCGAGGCCCTCGCCAACTACATGACCCTGCTGGGCTGGTCGCCGCCGGAGGGCATGGGGGAGCGGTTCACGCTCGAGCAGGCCGCCGCGGCGTTCGACTTCGATCGGGTCAACCGGGCCGGTGCTCGCTTCGACTGGGACAAGCTCAACTGGCTGAACGCCCAGGTGCTGCATGAGCTGGCCCCCACTGAGCTGCGCGAGGCCCTGGTTCCGCTCTGGCAGGCAGAAGGCTGGAGTGCGCCAGGCGCCAGCCCTGAGGCCTGGGAGCAGGAGCTCTGCGAGCTGCTCGGCCCCTCCCTCACCACGCTGCGCGATGGGGTCGAGCAGGCCCGGCCGTTCTTCGAGCGGCCCGAGCCCGACGAGGGCGCCCGCCAGCAGCTGCAGGCCGATGGAGCCACCGCGGCCCTCACGGCTGTGCTCGAGCGGCTTGAGGGACGCGACGCCAGCGACTCCGCCGACTCCCCGGAGCTGAGCGTTGAGCAGGCCAAAAGCCTGCTGGCCGAGGCGGCCAGCGCCGCCGGGGTGAAGAAGGGGGTGCTGATGAAGAGCCTGCGGGCGGGCCTGCTGGGCAGCCTGCAGGGTCCGGATCTGATCACCACCTGGCGGCTGCTGCACGCCAGCGGTGAAGACCGGGCAAGGCTGCGCCAGGCCCTCGCTCAGGGCTGAGGGTTCTCCATGGGCAAGGCCTGACTGGCCGCAGCCGTTGCGGGGATGACCCCAGCAGCAGATAGCTGTTGATCCTTGGCTTCCTCCCGCTGGCGCTCCTCCTCCTCCATCTCCTCCACGGTGAGGCGCAGGCCCAGCAGGCCCGCCAAGGGAGTCGCGGTAAATCCCTGAAGGCCCACGGTCATCAGGATCGTGAGGAACACCAGACCCTGCAGCGCTCCGGCCCCTTCCACGCCCGCTTCATAGAGCCGCAGGGCAAACAGGCTGGCCACAGCGGCGGTGACGATTCCGCGCGGGGCCAGCCAGCTCAGCAGCACCTTCTGGGCGCCACTCAGGGGCAGACCGAAGGTGGCGATCTGCATGGCCACGGGCCGCACCAGCAGCATCAGGGTGAGCACGCAGGCCACGCCACCCCAGCCGAGGGGGCTGAGATCCGCCCAGGCCACGTCGGCGGCCAGCAGCGGGAAGAGGATGCTGATCGCCAGCTGGGCCAGCTGGCGGATCAGGTCGTCGAGCATGGCGGCGTCGGTGTCGGCGAAGCGGCCCACCAGCACCCCGGCCATCACGGCGGCGGGCAGGCCCGATTCGGGCATCACCACCTCACAACCGGTGAACATCAGGAACATCACCCCCAGGGTGAGCTGCAGGCGCAGACCGCTCTCAGGATCCACGGGCAGCCGCCGCAGCAGCACCGCCAGCAGGAAGCCGCTCAGGGCACCCACCGCTACGCCGAAGCCGAGCCGCTGCAGCAGCTCCAGGGCGAGATCCTGCCAGTCGTAGCGGTCGGTGAGCACCAGCTCCAGCAGCAGCAGGGCCAGAACGGCGCCGACGGGCTCCAGCACCAGCCCCTCCCCCTCCAGCACATCGCCCAGGGGAGGCGCCAGACGCATCTGCTGAATCAGGGGGGTGACCACGGTGGGGCCCGTGCCCAGCACGATCGCGCTGTACACCGCCGCCAGCTGCCAGCTCAGACCGGCGAGCCAGTGGGCCGCCAGCAGGCCGGCGGGAAGGGCCACCAGCAGCCGCACCAGCACGATCCGCAGCACCGCCTGGCGGGTGGTGGTGCCGGGGAGGCTGAGCTTGAGCCCCCCGTCGAACAGCACCAGGCTGACCAGCAGCCCCACGATGGTTTCCAGGCCACTGCCCAGGGCGAAGGGGTCCACCAGCCCCAGCCCCGAGCGGCCGATCAACAGACCGGAGGCCAGCAGCAGCACCACCGACGGCAGGCCGGTGAGCAGGGAGGCGAGCTGGGCCAGGGCACCGGAGAAGACGGTGATCCCCCAGAGCAGCTGGAGCCTCTCGGGGGCATCAGTCATGGCACGATTCAACCACCATGGACTCAGTCGTCGAGGGCGGTGTACCTCGGCTCGACCCGGATGCCGATCACGCTGCTCGGACGCAGCACCAGGTATTCCCCCTCCAGGTCGTTGATCGGCACATTGATGAAGGCCTCGGGCGGACCGGCGTTGAGCACGGTGCCGTACCACTGCTGAAAGGCTTCGAGCGTGGGGAAGTGCACCAGTTCCCGGTGCCCTCCGGCCAGGAGCAGGTGGATGGCATAGCGGCGGGGTTGGCGCGTCATGGCGGCACGACCGTTGCCCCCCAGAATGCCCCAGCCGGCATGGGGATTGGGACGGGGATGGCCGAAGCACCGATGCTGCTGCTCGTGGATGGCCATTCCCTGGCCTTCCGCAGCTTCTATGCCTTCGCCAAGGGGGGCGAGGGGGGCCTGAGCACTAGGGAGGGGGTGCCCACCAGCGTCACCTACGGCTTCCTGAAGGCCCTGCTGGAGAACGTGAAGGGGCTGACCCCCCAGGGGGTGGTGATCGCCTTCGACACGGCCGAGCCCACCTTCCGCCACGAGGCCGACGCCAGCTACAAGGCCCACCGGGATGAGGCGCCGGAGCAGTTCTTCGCTGATCTGGCCAACCTGCAGGAGATCCTGGCGGGGGCGATGGATCTGCCCCTGTGCATGGCCCCCGGCTATGAGGCCGATGACGTGCTCGGCACCCTGGCCAACCGGGCCGCCGACGCGGGCTGGCGGGTGCGGATCCTCTCGGGTGATCGCGACCTCTTCCAGCTGGTGGACGACGCCCGCGACATCGCCGTGCTGTACATGGGCGGCGGCCCTTATGCCAAGAGCTCAGGCCCGCTGACGATCCGCCGCGAGGGCGTGATCGCCAAGCTCGGGGTGCCGCCGGAGGAGGTGGTGGACCTCAAGGCCCTCACCGGCGATGCCAGCGACAACATCCCCGGGGTGAAGGGCGTGGGCCCCAAGACCGCGATCACGCTGCTGAAGGCCCACCTCAACCTCGATGGCATCTACGCGGCGCTGGATCAGCAGAAGGGCGCCCTCAAGACGAAGCTCGAAACCGACCGCGACAACGCCTACCGCTCGCGCATGCTCGCCGAGATCCTGGTGGACATCCCCCTGCCGGCCGAACCGCGGCTGACCCTCGGCGACGTGGACGCCGCGGCCCTGGCCCAGCGGCTGGAGGAGCTGGAGCTGCACAGCCTGGCCCGGCAGCTGGGGGCCTTCGAGCGGGCCTTCTCCGCCGACCACCGGGCCCAGGAGCCATCTGCCTCCCCCGCCAGTCCCGAGCAGCCGGCTGAATCCACCGAGCCCTCAGCGGCGGCTCCAGACGACGCCCCGCCAACCCTGGAGCCCGAGATCATCCAGACCCCGGCGCAGCTCAAAGCCCTGCTGGTGCGACTGATGGCCGCCACCGATCCCGCCCGGCCGATCGCCCTCGACACCGAGACCACCTCGCTGAACCCCTTCCAGGCCGAGCTGGTGGGGGTGGGGCTCTGCTGGGGCGAAGGGGTCAGCGAGCTGGCCTACATCCCGATCGCGCACCAGCCACCACTGCCCCAGTTGCCGCTTGATCAGGTCATTGGAGCCCTGGCCCCCTGGCTCGAGAGCGCCCGGCACCCGAAGACCCTGCAGAACGCCAAATACGACCGGCTGATCCTGCTGCGCCACGGCCTCAGCCTGGAGGGGGTGGTGATGGACACCCTGCTGGCGGATTACCTGCGCGATGCCAATGCCAAGCACGGGCTGGAGGTGTTGGCGGAGCGCAATTTCGGCTTCACGCCCACCGGCTTCAGCGCGCTGGTGGCCAAGGGGGAGACCTTCGCGGCGGTGCCGATCGAGGCCGCCGCCCGCTACTGCGCCATGGATGTGCATCTCACCTGGCGGCTGACGCCGCTGCTGCGCGGCCAACTGCAGGAGCTGGGGGAAGCTCTGCCGAAACTGCTCGATCAGGTGGAACTGCCGCTGGAGCCGGTGCTGGCGCGGATGGAGGCCACCGGCATCCGCATCGACAAGCCCTATCTGGCGACCCTGAGCGAAGAACTGGCGGGCACCCTCGCCAGCCTCGAGGCCGGTGCCCGCGAGGCCGCCGGGGTCGACTTCAACCTGGCCTCCCCCAAGCAGCTGGGTGAGCTGCTGTTCGAGACGCTTGGTCTCGAGCGCAAGAAATCGCGCAGGACCAAGACCGGCTGGAGCACCGATGCCGCCGTGCTCGAGAAGCTTGCCGGCGACCATCCGGTGGTGCCACTGGTGCTGGAGCACCGCACCCTCAGCAAGCTCAAGAGCACCTACGTGGATGCCCTGCCGGCCCTGGTGGAGCCCGAAACCGGGCGGGTGCACACCGACTTCAACCAGGCCGTGACGGCCACCGGCCGCCTGTCGAGCAGCAACCCGAACCTGCAGAACATCCCCATCCGCACCGAGTTCAGCCGCCGCATCCGCCAGGCGTTCCTCCCCCAGGAGGGCTGGCAGCTGATCAGTGCCGACTACTCCCAGATCGAGCTGCGCATCCTCACCCACCTCTCGGGCGAGGAGGTGCTGGTGGCGGCCTACGCCAGCGGCGACGACGTGCACGCCCTCACGGCCCGGCTGCTGCTGGACAAGGACGAGGTGACGCCCGAGGAGCGGCGCCTGGGCAAGACGATCAACTTCGGTGTGATCTACGGCATGGGCGCCCAGCGCTTCGCGCGCGAAACCGGCGTCAGCCAGGCCGAGGCCAAGGAGTTCCTGGCCAAGTACAAGCAGCGCTACCCGAAGGTGTTCGCCTTCCTGGAGCTGCAGGAGCGGCTGGCCCTCAGCCGCGGCTACGTGGAGACGATCCTGGGGCGGCGGCGCCCGTTCGCCTTCGACCCAGGCGGCCTGGGGCGGCTGAAGGGCAAGCCGCCGGAGGAGATCGAGCTGGAGGTGGCCCGCCGGGCCGGGATGGAGGCCCAGCAGCTGCGGGCGGCGGCCAATGCCCCGATCCAGGGCTCCAGCGCCGACATCATCAAGCTGGCGATGGTGCAGCTCGACCGGCAGCTGCGGACCTCGGGCCTGCCGGCGCGGCTGCTGCTGCAGGTGCACGACGAACTGGTGCTGGAGGCCGCCCCCGAGGCGCTCGAGCCGGTGCTGGCGGCGGTGAAGCAGGTGATGGAGAACGCCGTGCGCCTGCGGGTGCCACTGCTGGTGGACACGGGGGTGGGGCCGAACTGGATGGAGGCGAAGTGAGGGGAGCGGCAGCCGGTCCGTGCCGGTCACGCCGGATTCCGTTGATAATCAGATTCAGGTGAGTCCACCAGTCCCCGATGCCGCCTTCGATGCCATCAGCGCTTCCGGAGCCTGAATCGCCACAGCGCAACCGCCGACCGAAACGGAGAGAGCTGTTCTGCCCAGCCCACCCCGAGCAGCGCCTCCTTGGCAACGGCCGCAAGTACTTTCTGCACCTGCTCAGCCCCGAGCAGCTCAAGCAGCGGGGCATGAGCGACAAGAAAGCGCGGCTGGTGATCCAGGCCTACCCGGTGCTGGTGCTCAGCAACGAATGGCTGGAGGAGCTGTTCTGCCCGGCCTGCGGCGGCAACCGCTGGTGCCATGTGTCGAAGCAAGATCGGATCAGCCACACAGTGCGCTGGGCGGAGCGCGAGCTCTGGCAGCAGGTGGCCCATGTGGATCCGGTGGTGGCCAACCCGAGCGTGGGTGAGTTCAGCCGGCGGGAAGCAGGGCGATCCCGGACTCGCCGGCAGGATGGCAGGAGGTGGTACGACTCTTGCTGACGGGGCCGGTCAGGGGCTGGTAGTCCCTCACCAGAGCCCGCAGGGCAGGAATCAGGCGCAGGTCGTCCCATTCCTCCAGGACGTGCTGCAGCTCCTCGACCAGGGGTTCCAGCTGCTCGGGAGCAAGGAAGTCCTCGTTGGCCTTGCGGATCAGGGGATGGTCGGTGGGCTGATCGCTCTCCTGGATCAGCAGCTCCTCATAGAGCTTCTCGCCCGGACGCAGGCCGGTGAAGGCGATGGCGATCTCCCCATCGGGATGGGCGTCGTCGCGGATCGTGAAGCCCGAGAGACGGATCATCTGGCGGGCCAGATCCAGGATCCGCACGGGTTCGCCCATGTCGAGCACGAACACCTCCCCGCCACGGGCCATGCCACTGGACTGCAGCACGAGCTCGACCGCCTCGGGAATCGTCATGAAGTAGCGGGTGATCTGCGGATGGGTCACGGTGAGCGGCCCACCGGCGGCGATCTCGCGGCGGAAGTGGGGCACCACAGACCCCGAGGAGCCCAGCACGTTGCCGAAGCGCACCATCGAGCAGATGGGCCCTTTCCCCGCGGCCGCCATGCGGGCGGCGGCGGCCTGCACGAGCAGTTCGCAGACCCGCTTGCTGGCGCCCATCACGTTGGTGGGACGGACGGCCTTGTCGGTGGAGATCAGGACGAAGCGCTCCAGGCCGCAGCTGAAGGCCACCTCCAGGGCCGCCCTGGTGCCATGCACGTTGTTGGCGACCCCGGCGCAGGGGTTCGCCTCCACCAGGGGCACATGCTTGTAGGCGGCGGCATGGAAGAGCACCTGCACGCCATGGTCATGGCAAAGCTTCGCCAGGCGCCGGCGATCGCCCACGTCCCCCAGGACCGGGACAAGGCCGGGCAGGGGGTGCCTTAGGACCTGGCGAAGGCTGCTGAGCTCCTGCTCGAGCTCGTAGAGGGCCAGCTCACTGCGCTCCAGCAGCACCAGGCGACGAGGCTGCTGGCGGTGGATCTGGCGGCAGAGCTCCGAGCCGATCGAGCCACCGGCGCCGGTGACCAGCACCACCTTCCCGGCCACGGCGGCACGCAGCAGGGACGGGTCAGGCTTGCAGGTCTCGCGACCGAGCAGATCCTCGATCGCCACTGGCCGCAGGTCGGTGACCACCTCCTCCCCGGCAGCGATGCGGGCCAGGGAAGGAATCGAGAGCACCGACAGCCCAAAGGCGGTGCACTGATCCACCAGCTCCCGACGGCGGCGGCGCGTGGCCGAAGGGATCGCCAACAGTATCTGCTGAATGCCATGGTGCTTGATCAGCTGGCTCAGCTGGTCGGGTGAGTGAATGGGCAACCCCTCCAGGCGGCGCCCCCACAGGGCCGGGTCGTCGTCGAGAATGCCTTGTAGCTCGTACCGGCTCTGATACCGCAGGTCGGCCAGCAGCTGAGCCGCCGCCTGACCGGCCCCATACACCAGGGTGGGCAGCCGCTGGTTCCGTCCTGGACCCTGATCCGGACTGATGGCGAAGGATCGCCTGGCCAGCCAGAGCCGCAGCAGGTCGCGCATGACGATGCGGCTGATGATCAGGCTCGCGGAGAGCAGCAGCCAGAACAGCAGCCAGAAACCGCGGAACGGGAGTTCGCCCGTTCCGAAGAGGGTGGAGACCAACAGCAGCAACAGCACCGCCAGCCCTGTTGCGCCAGTACGAAGACCTGCAGAGGAAACTGGAGATCGCCCAGGGCAACCTGGCCAGCTACCAGAGCACCCGCGACCAGTTCCAACTGGAGATCGCCCAGAACAACGTGCCCTGGAAGGTGATCAGCCCGGCGGAAGTCAATCCCATTCCTGTGGAACCCCGCCTGGGCCGAGGACTGCTGCAGGGCCTGCTGCTGGGTGTGGTGGCCGGAGGTGGTGTGGCCTTGGTGCGGGATCGCCTCGATCATGTGTTCCACACGCCGGGTGAAGTGCGTGAGGATCTGAAGGTGCCCCTGCTGGGGCACATCCCCTACATCTCCTTCTTCGAAGGGGTGCGACGGGACAAGCGCTTCCTGCTGGCGGACCTTGATGCCCAGCAGACCGGCATGGCCGGCTACCAGCGCTTCACCTACCAGGAGGCGTTCCGGAATCTCTACACCAGCCTGCGCTTCCTGAACAGCGACCGTCCGGTGAAATCGGTAGCGGTAAGCAGCTCGGTACCCTCGGAGGGCAAGAGTTTGCTGATCGTTCTGCTGGCCAAAACCCTGAGTGAACTGGGAAAGCGTGTGCTGCTGGTGGATGCCGACATGCGCCAGCCGCAGGTGCACCACCGCCTCGGCCTGAACAATCTCAGCGGGCTCTCGAACCTGCTCACCGAGGAGGGGTCCGACTGGCGCTCGTTGTTGCAGACTTTGCCCGACCACACCAGCTGGCAGGTGCTCACCGCCGGCCGTCGTGTGCCCGACCCGCCGCGTCTGCTGAGCTCCGCACGGATGGGGCAGCTGGTGCAGGACATCGCCGCCTCCGGCGCCTACGACCTGATCCTCTACGACACCCCGCCTGCCCTGGGCCTGGCCGATGCCTCCCTGCTGGCGGAAAACCTTGACGGCATTCTGCTGGTGGTGGGCCTGAACAAGGTGGACAGGCAACTGCCGCAACAGGCCATTGATCGGATCCGCTCCGCTGGTGCTCCTTTGCTGGGGGTAGTGACCAATGCCCGCAGCGCTACCGGCGAGAAGAGCAGTATCTACGGCTATAGCAAGTATGGCTACGGCAGCTACACCGATGGGGCCTCAGCCTTGGATCCAAGTACGGCTTACAACTACTACAACTCGGACAGCGATGCCGAAGCAGTCGAGGCGAAGGGAGTAGCAACCATCCTGCCCAGCAAGGAGAACAGAAAGCGCTGGAAGAAAGCACTGAAGAACTGGCTCCGGGGCTAACCATCGGCTTCCCGTAGGTACAGATCTTACGGAACGTCCTCAAAAGACAATCCCAAGCGAATGTCTAGGAACCAGTTCATGAACCTGCATACAGAGCATAGCACAAAAACACCTTGAGACGTTTCATTAGGTTGAGAAAGTTTTCCGACCCTTGGATCTCAATTCCGTCTTCACCTCCGAATTTTTCGGGAACCGATGGGCTAGGAGCCTGTCGCGCGTAGATCCCGCCCCGATCTCTCCACAGACGCCCCTGAATCTGCCCAGATCCCAGTGACTGCAATGGTTCTGGCTGAGACAATGGGGCATGCAGAAGCCCAAGTCCTTCCGTCCCTGGCAGCCGG